>CALKKK010000111.1 GCA_937995395.1 uncultured Sutterella sp.
ATCTTGGCAACAAGATCGCGCCAAACGGCCAAAGACGCCGAAATTTCTCCGGTCGTATTCACAAATTCGACGTGCGCCAAGGTCTTGCCAATTGCTTCCAATTTGGCAAGCGAGGCAGGCCTCACTCCCGAAAGCATCACGAGCGCCTGATTTTGATCAATCCAAAAACTTTGCAAGGGCTGTGCGATCGGCATTTTTAACCAATCGGAAACACTGAGCGCTGTAGCTTGAACGGGCATTGCGGCTTTGACTTGCGTAGACAGTTTTTGTTCCACCAGTTCGCGGGCACGGGCATTTGCCGCATGAACCAATCGATAAGTTTTCAACTGCTCGTCGCTACTGGTCAACACGCCCAATCCGGTGCGAAAACCGGCAATCGTGCCCTCGCTTTGAGCCTTCTTCAATTCCCCGATCAGCGCTTGAACGCTTTCGATGACGGTCTCGCTCGAGCTTGCCCGAACCACAAAAAACTGTGCCGGGCTTTCGGGCGCCAAAATCTGCACCACGCGTTGCTGTTCGATCTGTAAATCGTCCGGTAACTTTGTCAGCAGGCGCAATTCGTCCGTTGTCGTCAAACGCATCATTCCCGTCGCGGCCACAAGCGCAACGACACCTAAAACAATCGCCTTGCAGTATGTCGTTTTGACGATTAAAAGACCTTCAAGCCAGATCGTCCAACGGCGCGTCAACGACGGCATCGCCCGCACATGCGATACACTCGGCAGAATCAAAAGCACGCAAAGCCAAGCCGATGTCAGACCTGCCATGCAAAAAAGCGCCATTTGCTGCAGGCTCGGCATCGGAATAAAAAGCATCACGGCGTATCCTGCAACCGACGACACCAAAGACACCGACAATCCCTTAGCCAGAGAGTTTCTCGCTTCTTCGGCGCCGGTGCTTTCAAAGAGTTCGGTGAGGTAATGAAACACATAATCGGCCGCCACACCAAGTAAGGTCATACCGAAAACCACGGTAATCAAGTGAATGCCGTCAAAGATCAACCACACGACGCTGAAAGCAACGGCAAAACTCGTTGCCAGCGTACCGAGTACGATTCCCACTGCCGAAAACGAGCGCAGAAAAACAATGATGAAAAGCGCCAAAGCCGCTGCCGAAACAGTGCCGATCATGCTCGACTCTCGGGAAGCTTGTCCTGTTGCGGCTTCTGCAATCAAAGCCGGACCCGAAGCCAAAATTTCACTGCCGACATATTTCTCGCTTGCCTGCACACGTGCCAGCGTCAGCACGTCTGTTACGGATAATCCGCCCAACTGCAACGCCGACTTCACCCGCACGGTGAGCAAAATCCACGGCCGCTTGGCATCGTTACCGTCGGCCACCGTGACAAAATCGCCTCGCAACGAAAACCGACCGTCCAAAAAGACTTCTCGAAAACGTTCCGAAAAAAGTCCCAACGGATCGTTTTCCCACGAAACGACATCTGCGGATATCGGTCGGTAAAGGTTTCTCAAGGCACGATTGACGATGGCTTTATCCGTTGCTTGCTCAAGCCAGACAAGCGAGTCTTGCGAGATGAAATTTTCTCGATAAGGCATCAGCGACGCAACCGAGCGGGCAAACTCGACAGCATCGGTTTTTTGTACGTCCAGACCGTCTGCTTTCAAAGTCGCTTGCACACTTCGTGCCAAAGCCTCGGTTTGATCGTCTCTTGCGGCTCTGACCAACACAAAAAGGTTTTGCGCCGCCGTATCGGCAATGCGCGTCAAAACGTCGGAAGCCGTTTGCGTGCGCTCTTCTTGCGGCAAAAGCGCTCTGACATCGGTCTGGATCAATGCCCCGTCAAAACGCCAAGCACACAGGCCGACCAAGACGACAATGACGCCTAACCAAAGAACTTGCGCAAAACGAATCAGGGGCTTCACTGCAAGCTCTCCAAAAGACGACGATCTTCTTCGTTGATCTCGGGATTGTCCTTGGCATCCTCAAAAACGATCTCTGTTACCGTTGCATCCTTCATCACGATCTGAACACGGGATATGTGCCGAGCCCCCGTTGTCAACACTTCGGAAACCCACTCCTTGGCGTTGCCCGCCTTAGGCGTTGCCAAGACTCTCCAATTTTCTTTACTGCCGTCGATTTCGATGAAAAAGCGATCGGATAAAAAGGCAAAATCGCCCTTGAGAACCCTGTCCATCGTTTCCGTCACGATGCCGAGCGCCTTATTTTCCTCAACTTGCCATCGTCCGAGCTCATCGGTGCGTCCGCGCTTTTTTTCGGAAAAACCCAACGTTTCTTCAAAGGGCTCCATCATTGTCCACAATATGCCTTTGTCGCGCACAAGCACCACCTTCCCTTGTGAGACCAAAGGAACGCCGACGGCCTGAGATCGTTTGATCATTTCAAAGCGAGCCGAAATGACGTCGGCATCCGAAAGTTCTTTTTGAATATCGCCGAGGTTCAATGCAAAGGCAGAACACGAAAGCGTCACCAACCAGCCGAAAACTACCGTTAAGCGTACAAAATTTCTCATCTCGATCGCCCCTCGGATTTGGGTTTCTGTCCCCAAAAATCAAAGAAATTGAACCAGTCCAAGGGCGCTTGAGCCAGTTGCGCCTCCAACTCTTTGGCAAAGCGATCCGCCACACCTTGGAAATACGCCTGTCTTGCCGCGCGACCGATCGGTTGCGGCTCCCAGAGCTTGCAGAAATTCAAGCGATAGCGTTGCGGCGCCCCCTTGACGTTTCGCGTACAAATCATCGACCACAAGGGGCATTGCAAGAGCATTGCCAAAAGTGCGGGACCAGAAGGAAAGGGCGCTTTTTCACCCAGAAAATCGGTATAAGTGACAGCTTCGGATGCCACCGGTACACGATCGCCCGCAATCACCAAAAAACCTCCTTTGGCAACGGTGTCCGACAATGCAATAGCTTCGGCCGGCGACAACTGAGTGACCTCCAAATGATTGACGGCAAAACTCGGATTGATGCGCGCCAAAATACGATTGAATTGTTCGGCATGCTTGGTGTGCGTCAGAATATAAAGACGCGAGGGATCGTCCGTCAGCGCCTGACACAACTCCAAACAACCGGTGTGGGTCGTGACGATTACCGCACCCCGATTCTCGGCCAGCAAAGGCTCCCTGCCCGTCACGGCCAAGTCTTTGTCGGTAAAGTGCCCCGCCACTGACAGGATCTTGTCGAGAATCGTATCGGCAAAATGAAACAGGTGTTTGAGCACCGTCCACTGGGTGGGTCTGGTCTTCAAAGTCTTGCATTTGTATGCGTGAATCAGATAATTCATGCTTGCGCGTCGGGCATTGGGGAGCAATGCCCAATAGAACACCACAACCGGCCATAAGGAAATCGCAAACAAAAACCGTCCGCCGATCCGATACAAAAAGTACAGCGTGCGAATCCCGCCCACAGCCGTAATCTCGCCGATATCGGCCCAATGCCGTCCGCTTTTTTGACGCGCTTGTCCACTCATACGTTTTTTCTTCTCAAAAGCTTGGGCAAACGGAAAATCATCCCGAAGAAAAGCTTGGTATGCATCAAACTGATTTGGATATTGTCACGCAACACGCGAAAGTGAGAGACGCCGTCTTGCGGATACGTGACGTTGACCGGTCGATTGACAATGGGAACATCCTCCCAAAGCAGCAACACGAGCACTTCGCAATCGAAATCCATGCGCAGGCCGGGACGATACTTCGAAAAAATTTCCATCATGGTTGCAACCGGATACACACGAAAGCCGCAAAGGGAATCCTTGACGGCATCGGACAGTCCGTTGACACGCACCCAAAAGTTGCTGATTTCTCTGCCGCTTTTTCGGGTTCCGGGAACCGTTTCGTCATAGACGGGATAGCCGCAGATCAAAGCGACAGGATTGTTCTCGGCCGCTTTTAAAAATTCCAGTGCAGCATCGAGCCCGTGCTGTCCGTCGGCGTCGACCTGCAACGCATGGGTATAGCCCAGTCGATGCACCGCTTTCAACCCCGTGGTAACCGCCGCCCCCTTGCCGCCGTTGACGGCATGGCGCTCAAGAAAAACGCCTTTGTCCGCATATTTTTGAGCCAAAGCATCCATCACTCGGGCGCAATGCGCGTGCGAGGCGTCGTCGACCAGAATCACCGGCAAATTCAAAGCCAAAAGCGTTTGAACAATCGCCTCCAAACAGGCATCGTGGTCGTAAACCGGAATGATTGCCGCAGGACGAAATACCGATGTCATGCTTGATCCTTTGCAAACTCAATCTTGCCGCAAGCGTACGGTTGACCATGGCAATTGGATAACGCAAAGCCGAGTTGACCTTTGACCTCATCCCATTTGAGCTCTGCCGTAACCGTATCGTTCGGACGCACGGGCTTCATAAATTTCAAATTTTTGATCCCGACGAATGTTTCGGGCATCGCAAAAAACGTTCGCCCCAAACGAATCATCAATTCGATTTGCGCCACCCCCGGCAACAGAGCAAAGCCGGGAAAATGGCCTTCGAAATAAGGGCACTGCGCCGAGATCGTCATAATCAGCTTGGCCGTCGTCTCGCTTTTGCTTTCAACGACATACTGAAGGCTTTCGGGCTTAAACAACTCCAAAAGCGCAATAACCAAGGTCTTGCCCATAGAGTTTTCGGGCAGCATAGAGACAAACCGCCACTGTCTTGGCAAACACACCGTTTCGAAGGACTGTGCCAAGTGCGCTTTGAATTGTTTGACCAGGGAGGCCTTTCCTTCGGCCTTCAAAATTTCGACGGCTTTTTGTGTCGGAACAACGACTGCGGCAAACGTTGCGCGCTTATCGTCCAATTGCAAGGTTTTGGCCGCCTGAGCCAAGCCGGATTCGAGGATTGCATTTTCCACAGCAGTCATCGAAACGCGTTTTTCTTCGATTTTGACAATGCGATCGGCGCGCCCCAAATGCATGAAAGTCCCGGGCTCGGGCAAAGGTTCTATGCGATCGGGCGTCACTTCCCAGTCGTCCGTCCCCAACTGCGGACTTTTAATCACAAGCAGGCCGTCTTCGCACTTCCACTGCACGGAAGGCAACGCATGCCACTGCAAATTGGCGATCGTACCGTCGGCGGCAATTTTTCTCTGTCGGATGGCAATGCCGCCCGACTCGGAACTGCCGAGCAACTCCTGAGGAGAGATTCCCGTCAATTCGATCGTCCGTCTCAAACCTTCTTCGGACAACGGACCGCCCGAAGAGTAGATGCTTTGCATGCGATTGCGGACCTTGACCCAGTCGGGATGATCGGGCAAGCGCTTTAAATGTGCCGGGCTCGAAACCCAAGAACTGGCTTTTTCTCGAGAAGCCAAACGAATCACTTCTTCGGGTGCCGTGATTCGCGTGTACCAGACGCGTCTGCCCGAAGTCAAGGGCCAGAGCAAATAAAAAAGCAAACCGTAAATATGTTGTTGGCTGACCGTTGAAATCACCAACCCGCGAGGATCGATCCCGAGTCCCGACTGCCGCTTTTCAATACTCTCGACTTCGATGAACAGCTGACGCAATTTCTTCACAATCAACGAAGGCTGTCCGGTCGAACCCGATGTAAAAAGCTCGATCAATTTGGCCTGATCGTCAAAAGTATCGCGACACGGCTCGTCAGTGTCTTCGGCAACGATAAAGCGCATTGCGCACTCGGACGGAAATTCCCCTGCACAGGCATCGACGACACCGTCAGCCAGTCTGTCGCTTGTCGTCTTTGTCGTATCGGCGGGCAAAACGGCAACGACACCAGCTGCCAAAGCGCCCAAAAGTGCGGCGGCCGAATCGAATATTTCCGAAAAATAAATCGCAACGCGACTCACTTGGGCTTTTTGAAAAGCCGACTTCCAACCGTTGACGGCCACGGCCAATTCGCCGAAGGTTCTCGTCTTGTCCTTGCACACGCACCACTCGAGTTCGTCGAGCTCGGGGCGATTTAAAACTTGAGAAAAATACACGTAGTTTGCAGAGGTCATTTCCGTTGTCCTTGATGGCGTTTTTCAGCGATCAAACGCACACAATATTCAAGAGCAAACATCAAGCCGATCAGTCCGTAAGAAATCAGGCCGTTATAAAGCGCCCACCAGTCGTGACTGCGAAAAAGGGCACTGTCGGCGGCAATCAGGCCGTTTGCAAAGAAAAACAAGCACCAGGCAACCGTCGCCTTTCGGCAATATTGGACGGCAAAATCAGGCAAATCGGGATAACGCAACCGAGCAAAGCGCTCACAGGCGGGCACGCTTGCCAAGGAACCTGCAAAGAAAGCCAGCCAAGCCGCGTTCATCACGACCGGATAAAACTTCACCGGCAAAAAGCTCTCGGCAAACGCCGTCGCTGCCGCTAAAACAAGCGCAACAATTGCCGTGACAAGCGTCATCGTCGTTTTTTTCGTACAAGCCTGCAGAATTGCCGCCGCAGATAAAAGTACGGCAATCCAAACCGGCTCGCCTCGGTTGATGCACAACCATACGACAAACGGATACAACGCAAAGAAAACGGCAAATGCCACGCGTGCAATCATGAACTCGGTCTTCGTCGCTTTATAAAGGCCTTACTGAGCGGGCTCGTTAATGAGCTGAGCCAAGGTCTTGGTCAAATCGCCCACGGTACGCACCGCCTTAAAGTCTGCCGGCGTGATACGGCGCTTGCCGATAAAGGGCTGAAGTTTGACCATCAGATCAACGGCATCGATCGAATCGATATCCAAGTCGTCATAAATCTTGGCTTCCGGCGTCACGGCAGCTTCGTCGATTTCGAAGGTTTCTACAAGAATTTTTTTGAGTTCGTCAAAAATTTGCTGTTCGGTCACCATAGTTTTCTTTTCCGATTGAATTCAAAACAAGTCAATGTTCGCCCGACAACCTTAGGCGCGGTTGGCATCCACAAATTCGGCCAAAGCGGCAAGGCTGGCGAAGTACTTTTTATTGTCTTCGTTTTCGGCCGAAAGGGTAATGCCGTACTTCTTTTTCAGAGCCAACCCCAATTCCAAAGCGTCGATGGAGTCAAGTCCCAGACCGTCGTTAAAAAGCGGCGCTTCGCGATCGATATCTTCGGGCGTGACATCTTCGAGATTCAAAGACGCGATGATGAGTTCCTTAAGCTCATTTTCAAGTGCGATATTGCTCATAATTATTCCGTTTTTTGTGAATTTATAAATGAAGGAAAAAGAACGTTAAACATATATTGTGTCAGATGCCGCACAGCAATCGGTCTTCCTAGCGTGCGCTCATCCTCCAGAAACGGTTCGATGTCGATTTCATCCAACACCTCGACCGTAATGTGCATTCTGCGTTTGGGGATCGTATACCAAGCAATCCCCTTCATCAACGCCGGCGGCTCGCAAGTGATCCGCACCGGCATAATGTTGCATTGAGCCGATAGCGCAACGGCAGCAGCTCCGTGCTGAAGTTTGGACTTTACTCCGGGTTTGGTGCGCGTTCCCTCGGGAAAAATCAACAGCGTATCTCCCTTACGGAGACTTTCGACACAGTCGTCTATCAACGCCGGCCCGTGATCATTGGTGATGTAGCCCGATGTTGAAATGGGGCCTCGCATGGCACCCGATTCCATCAACGCCGCCTTGACAATACAGTTGGCATTGCGAATTTGCGAAATCAGAATCACGACGTCAATCAGGGTCGGGTGCGACGGACAGATGAGCCTGCCCGAATCTTTCAGCCTTTCGCCGTGAATCAACGTCAAATCCATGACACGCAAAAAGCGCATGACTCCGATAAAACAGACAAAGCTCAACTGCACGATGCGACGCGCCGCCAACTCTTTTTTTCGTTGATCGTTGCGATACCAAAAGGCCAAAACCGGACTCACGGTGCAACGATAGACCACGCCCATCGTAAAAAAGAGAGTAAAGCCGAACCCTGTTGCCAGCGTTCGATAGGCGTGTTCCAACTTATCGACTATCGCACCCATCGATAGCCTCGAGACAAATGATCGGTGTGAACGCGCGAGCTTACATTGCCGAGCAAAAAGGCCAGGTCGCCGAGACAGCTTTGTTTTTTCGTCTCGTCAATGTCAGGCGGCGCTTGCTTTAAAACTTCCAGGGCAAAACTGCCCTCGGCACCGTTCGAATCGGCCGTCAAACGCATCGCCCAAGCAAACATTCGCATAGGCGTCTCGTAACGGTGGCCTCTTGTTTGCCACAACTCAGGCAAAGGTTCGTCGTAACGAAGCAAAATCACCGAGGGTGCGCCTGCTGCCAACATCGCGGCACATTGAACCAACGCCGCTTCCGTCGTCAAGGTTCCTGCCGTGACGGCGGGACCTGCCGCATGGTTTTTCTGCCAAATCGAAGCAATCCCTGCAATGGCGTTATGAACGCTCGAAGAAAAACCTGCCGGACTCATGGCTTGGGGATCGGCAACCACGTCGCCGACCAGTTGTGCCGTACGGCCGACTTCACCCCAAGAAGATGCGTAGACCACCGACTCTTCGTCTTTAGGCGAAACCTGCGCCAAGGCCGTTAAAGCCAAGCGTCCCAAAGCCGTCATTCTGCGTCGCACCATAACAGGGACGGGACAGACCGGTACATCTTCGGACTCGGGCAAAAGATCTCGGGCAATGACATTGCCCCAATCGGCCGAGGAAGTCACGCCCGGCATCAAAGCCACCAAGTTGCTGTAGTAAAACCGCATGCCTTAGTCCTTGATTCGACAGACAAACAAGGTGTGCGAAACGCCCAGACGATCCGAAGCGCTCTCCACCTCCAAACCGGAGCGTTCAAAAATACGGCGCAATTCGACCTCCGAAAAGAAACGCGAGTTGCCGTTGGCCATCGCCGTAAAGTACAAAGAGGTGCTCAAAAGGCTCAACGAGGCTGCTTCGTGCTTTTGACGATCCCACAGACATTCCAAAACGGCAAAACGACCGTTTTGGGCCAAATAGGGTTTCAGACGCGTCAAAATGCTCACGGCTTCGTCTTCGTTGAAGCAATCCAGGAATTGACTCATCCAAATCACATCGGCCTTCTTGTCCGTTGCAGGTTTTGCCGACAAATCGAGCC
Organism: uncultured Sutterella sp.; assembly: GCA_937995395.1. Taxonomy (GTDB): domain Bacteria; phylum Pseudomonadota; class Gammaproteobacteria; order Burkholderiales; family Burkholderiaceae_F; genus Duodenibacillus. The sequence continues at coordinate 8,974 of CALKKK010000111.1, forward strand.
AATTGACCGGCGCCGTATCCAAACGGCTTCTAACGGCATTGAGCGATTCGTTGGCTTTCGCCAAAGTACACTGTTGCGGCAAATCGACAATGACTACTTCAAGTTTGGGCATCACATTCAAGCAAACACCGGCAAACTTTCCCGTATTGCCTCCCACGTCAAAAAGCGTCGCGGGCTTTAGATTGACCGACAACCACTTGGCGCACGCCGCAAAGGCAACGTCCGAGTAAAAGTGATCGAACCCGAACCAACTGCTCTTTGCCGGTTCCGGTAAAGAAGAAAGTGCCGGATAAATCGTCTCCCACGGTCCCAACTCGGCAAGTCCGGCCGGACGACCTTCTTTTAAAGCGGTATCCAAATGCGCCAATCCCTTGTAGCAAACGTCGGCCGTAAAGTCCAAGTTAACCGAGGTCATGGGATCGTAGAGCAAACATTCACCTGTTTTCGTGATCGCAAAGCCGTCTTGGGCCGAGCCGCTTAAAACATCGACATTGGCCAGCAACTCGCAAACCACCTGCACGGCATACGGAGTCAAGCCGCATTTTTGGGCGCACTCCTCGAAAGTCAACGGCTTGTCGCTTTCGGAAAACGCCCTCAAAATCCCCAAACGCTTGGCTGCCAACGTCGCCTGAAACACGAAAGGCGCAAAAGCGATGCGTTGCGCCTGCAACAGTGCTTGAATGATCGAAGTGTTTTCTTGACGTTTACGCAAAGTCATGGTCTTCACCCGTTAATCCTGCCAGCGTTTGAAAATCAACGACGTATTGATGCCGCCGAATGCGAAGTTGTTGCTCATGATGAAATCGGTTCGGATTTCGCGCGGCGTCCCCATGATGTAATCCAAAGGCGCACAATCCGCAGCCGGTTCCGTCAAATTCAAATTGGGAGCAAACCATCCTTCGTGCATCATTTGAATGCTCATCCAGGCTTCAAGTGCGCCGCACGCCCCGAGCGTATGCCCCATGTAGCTTTTTAAGGTTGAAACCGGCACGCGATTTCCGAACACTTCGTAGGTCGCCGCACTTTCGGCGGCATCCCCTCTGTCGGTTGCCGTACCGTGAGCATTCACGTAGCCGATATCTTCGGGTTTCAAACCCGCATCTTCCAAAGACATACGCATGCACTGCGCCATCATCTCGGACTGAGGACTCGTGATATGCGCGCCGTCCGAATTGTTGGCAAACCCCACGATTTCGGCATAAATCTTGGCGCCGCGCGCCTTAGCGTGCTCGAGTTCTTCCAAAATCAAAGTGCCGCCGCCTTCGCCGATCACCAAGCCGTCGCGTTTGGCATCAAACGGTCTGGGCGTCGATTGGGGCGCATCGTTATATTCGGTGCTCGTGGCAAAAAGCGTATCGAAAATAGCCGCGTCGCTCGCATCGAGCTCTTCACTGCCGCCGGCGACCATCACCGTTTGCTTTCCGTAGCGAATCGCCTCATAAGCAAAGCCGATGCCTTGAGAACCCGAAGTACAAGCCGAGCTTGTCGGAATGATGCGTCCTTTGAGCTGAAAGAAAATCCCGATGTTGACCGCTGCCGTATGCGACATCATGCGCACATACGTATTGGCGTTCATACCCATCATGGTATTGTTGAGAATAAGACCTGCTACATCTACAATGGCAGAAGGGGTTCCTGCCGACGAGCCGTAGGAAACGCCCACTGCACCGCTTGATAGGAAGTCTTGATCGTCGAGTAGTCCCGCATCTGCAAGAGCGATTTCCGCCGAGCGCACACCCAGAATCCCGACCCGTCCCATCGAGCGCGTGTTTTTTCTGCAATAACGCACCTTATCTAACGCAAAGGGAGCTGCCGGACAAGCCACCTTGGTACGCAAGCCCACAATTTCATCCCATTTATCCATGACCTGCACGGCGTTGGTACAGCTCTTGAGTTTTGCAGCGACTGATTCCCAATCGTTGCCCAAAGGAGAAATGGCACCGAAACCGGTTACAACAACTCGACGCTCTTTCACGAAAGACCTCCAGAAATTTCAATGACTTGTCGGGTAATGTAGCCTGCCTTGGGCGACATTAAAAATGTGACGGCACCGGCTACTTCTTCAGCCGTACCGGCACGCTTCATCGGAATAAAGGTCATGGCGCGTTCCATGATTTCGTCGTCGACCATATCGGTTTGAATCAAACCCGGCGCAATGGCATTGACGGTAATCGAACGCGAAGCCAACTCAAGCGCCAGCGCTTTCACCGCACCGATCAGCCCGGCCTTGGCTGCCGAATAATTCACTTGTCCGCGATTGCCCATCACGCCTGAAACCGAACTCATGGCGATGATGCGACCTGGCTTGCGACGGCGCACCATAGGCATAACCAGCGGCTGCACGACGTTGTAAAAACTGCCCAAATCGGTTTGGATCACGCGATCCCAATCTTCGGGCGGCATGGCGGCAAAGGTGCCGTCGGCACTGATGCCGGCATTGCACACCACACCGTAATAGGCACCGTACGCTTCGATATCCTCGACCAAAACACGACCGGCTTGCTCTCTGTCGGCCACGTCGAAAACCAATGCTCGACAATCTGTGTTGACGGCTTGGATTTCCGCCAAGGTTTGTTCCAATGCCACAGAATCCTTTCGCCCGTGAACGACCACGGTATAGCCGGCATTGACCAAATCAAGCGCAACGGCTCGGCCGATGCCGCGAGACGAACCTGTCACCAAAACGGTTAGTTTTTCCATATCTCTAAATCTTCCGGTTCAAAAACAGTCAGATTGGCCGTAGCAACGACGTTTCCATTCATCTCGGCCCGACATTCGAATTGACTTGGCAACCCTTCTTGCCCGAAAAAGACGCAATTAGTTTTCACATCGACGATATCGCCTTCGTGCAAAAAGCCAACACTCGTTTCAAAACGTCTTGTCCCTAGCAAAAAACCGATTTTGGGCCCCAGTCCCTGAGTGCGATTTTTCAGTCCAGCGAAAACCCCGATAGTTTGCGCCATCAATTCAATCAAAAGCCAACTGCCGAAACGCCCGTCGGCCATACGAAAAAGGCGGCACTTGTCACCGATGACACAACGCGTAGCCGCAAAATCATCTCCGAAGTCCGTACATTCGTTTAGCAACAGCATCGGATCGGCGTGCGGCAACAGTACCTCAACAGGCGGAAATATTTTTACCATCTCCATATCAGGCTTCAACACTTTTAAAAATCAAGACGGCGTTCGAGCCACCGAATGCAAAGGCATTACCCATCACAGCTTTGAGCGGTCGATTTAACTTTCTCGGTTGCGTGACCAAATCAATGTCAGCCAATGTTGAATCTCTGTTTCCGGTCATGCCGTTTACCGGCAACTTACCTTCCGGATTCATCGTCAAAACAATCCAGGCAAAGGCCGCCTGCAAGGCTCCGGCACCGGCCAACGTATGTCCGGTCAAACCTTTCAGGGACGCAACCGGCGTCGTACTGCCGAAAATACGAGCTATCGCCTTGGATTCCATCGCGTCGTTCAAAGTCGTTGCCGTACCGTGAGCACTGACAAAATCAACGTCTTTCGGTTCAAGTTGCGCCTTTTGCAACGCGCGTTGCATGGCCGCAGAGGCTTGTGCACCTTCGGGCTCGGGCGCAGAGGCATGATGAGCGTCACACGTAGAGGCCCAACCTGCCAACTCCACGGCACTCGGCTCTTTACTTAAAACCAACAACGCACCGCCTTCACCCAAGTTGATCCCGTGACGATTTTCGGCAAAGGGCGAGCACTGCTCGTCGCTCATGGCGCCCAAAGACGAAAAGCCGTAACTGGTAAATTTTGAAAAGCCGTCGATGCCGCCTGTCACAACCGCATCGACAATGCCGGCTCGAAGCATCTCGGCCGCCATCTCCAAGGCCATGGCTCCCGAAGCGCATGCATTACTGACCGTAAACACCGGGCCGCAAATCCCCAAAGCATCGGCTGTAAAAAACGCGGGATCGGAAAGATTTAAAGCGTCTGCAGAGAACTCTTCAGGCAATTCGCCCGTTTCATGCGCGATGTTCATGCCCAATTCGATTTCCCGCATACCCGAGGTCGATGCACCCAACACCACAGCAACACGATCAGCGTCAAAACGCGACAGGTATTCGCCAATTTCAGGCGTTGCCTCCAAGCTCATTTGAATCAGTCGATTGGTACGCGTCAAAACATAATCGGCCGGTGCACCTGTAGGCGGCGCTTCTTTGACAATGCCATAAGGAACCGACTTTTCGTTCAGGATATTTTCATAACGGTTCAGAGCAACAAAATCTTGAGATAAAAGTGCCCGTGCCGTCGTTTCCACCCCCAAACCGAGTGCGCTCACACACGTGGGACAATGTAAAAAAATTCGTTCTTTTTCGGTCACGGTCCGCCTTCCCCGTACTTTGTAACAATTCGTTCATTATGCCAATCGATACCGTTTGTTGCCACTACGTTTTGTTGTTTGTTAACGTCGAACGGGCGCAATTTCTTGCGCCCGTTCGTTTAAGTCAAATTATGTCGTTTGACTTGTTATGCGGCAAAGGTCGAAGAAGGTTCCTTCTTAGCTTGGTAAGCATGCAAGCCGACGACTGAACCGATCAGAACCACCAAGGACGTACCCAGGCTCAGCCACAAGTTGCCGCCCGAAATACCGGCCACCAAATAACCCACGCCCGAGCAAATCGCCACGAGTAATGCATAGGGAATCTGCGTTGAAACGTGCTCGATATGGCTGCACTTGGAACCAGCTGAGGACAAAATCGTCGTATCCGAAATCGGAGAACAATGGTCGCCGAAGACGGATCCTGCCAACGTTGCCGACAACACCACCACGGTGAGGTTGGGATCCAATGCCTGAATGATCGGCACAACGATCGGGATCAAGATACCGAAAGTGCCCCAAGCCGTCCCCATGGAAAATGCCAGGAAGGCAGCGATGGCAAACACGATGACCGGCAAGAACATCGCACCCATACCGGAAGTCGTCACGATGTGCTGCATAAACTGCGGAGCAGAAAGCAAATCGCGGCAAACGCCCGAAAGCGTCCAGGCCAAAATCAAGATGATGTTGGCCGGCAACATCAACTTCATACCTTCGATCGAGCCGCTCGTAAAGTCCGCAAACGTCATCAAGCGACGCGGAACATACAGGAACAAGGCCACCAACAGAGCGCCGAAAGAGGCAAACACCAACGAAATGGATGCCGACGAATTGCCGATAGCTGCGGCAAACGTGTGGTATTTGGCGTCTTCGCCCCAATAGCCGCCCGTGTACATCAATGCCAAAACGGCAAAAACAATCAAAGCTCCCAAGGGAATCAACATATCCCAAGTCGTGCCGCGCGGGTTGTACTTCAATTCGGCTTCGCCCTCACCTTCGTCGAGTTTGGCCTCCCCCTTGGCAGCCAAAATTTCCGAACGGCGCATCGGACCGAAGTCCAAGCTCGTCGAACAGATAAACACCACCATGATCAGAGAAAGCAGTGCATAGAAGTTCCACGGAATCGTCGCTACAAAAGCGCCGAGTTCGCTTTCAAAAGCACCGGTATCTTTCAAAGAAGAACCCACGGCCGCAGCCCAAGAGCTGATCGGAGCGATGATACACACGGGAGCGGCCGTGCTGTCGATGATGTAGGCAAGCTTTGCACGACTGACTTTATAGAAGTCGGTAATCGGGCGCATCACGGTGCCCACCGTCAAGCAGTTGAAGTAGTCATCGATAAAAATCGCCACCCCCAAGCCGCTCGTTGCCAACAAAGAAGAACGGCGTCCTTTAATCACGCGTGTGGAGGCGCGCCCGTAGGCGACCGTACCGCCCGAAAGACTGATCAAGTAAACGAGGGCTCCGAGAAGCGAGCAGAAAATCAAAATGTTGAAGTCCACTTTCTGAGCCATCATGGAAAAGGCGGTTTCCATCGTGCCCATCAGCATATGGCCGTCGGTTCCGCAGGCATAAATCAGCGTTCCGGTGAAAATACCCACCAGAAGCGACGAGAAGACTTCTTTGGTCAAAAGTGCCAAACCGATAGCCACGATCGGAGGGACGATTGACCACCACTCGGCTGCATAAGGTTCCATTTTTAAAGTTTCCTTTGGTTTTTTGTCTTCGACATCCGAATCAAATCTCAAAACTTCGATTCGAACATCTGCTTTTTACGGTTGCTGATAAATACTATCCAGCGCCCTATTGATCGCAATGCGTTTTGCCTTGCGCTCCAACTGTTCATGTGTCTCGACTCGATTGGGGTTGACAATGATGCAACCGTCAATCGGACAAAGCTTTTTGCACTGAGGTTCGTCGAAAGAGCCGACGCACTCCGTGCAACGTCCCGCGCGAATGCGAAAATAGTCCAATTCGTCAGCGAAAAAGATTGCCTGATTGGGGCATTCCGGTTCGCACACGCCGCAATTGATGCATTCGTCGGTGATTTGAAGAGCCATTTTTCCGCCTTTGTCCTCGAAAGAGTCGTTGAAATTCGAATCGGTCAAACCCAAAATCAATTTTCGGCAAAGCGACGCTTGAGCGCCGCCTCGACGACCGGTGAAACAAATTGCGAAACATCGCCCCCCATAGATGCGATTTCCCGAACAAAGCTACCGGACACATAGCGATAGCGATCGTCGGGAATCAAGAAAATCGTTTCTGCCTCGGGAATCAGCTGCTTATTCATCCCGGCCATTTGAAATTCGTAGTCAAAGTCGCTCACCGCTCTGACGCCGCGCACGATGACCGATGCCGAATAGAATCGGGCAAAGTCGCACAACAACCCGTCATAGGGCAGAACTTCGACATTGGATAATTTTTCAGTTGCGCTTTGCGCCAAATCGACACGCTCTTGAAGCGAAAAAAGAGGCGTCTTGCGGCGACTGGCGGCCACGGCCAAAATCACCCGATCAAACAATGCCGAAGCACGCGCAAGCACATCCTCGTGCCCGAGCGTGATTGGATCGAAAGTTCCGGGATAAACGGCGCAAACCATAAGTCAATAAAACAAAGCGTTGAAAGTTTTTAATTTTAAACGGTTTTGGGCTCAGCCAACAAATAATGCACGGCGCCGGCCTTACCTCGTCTGACGGGAACCAACCCGGCCTTTGTCAGCCAATCGTCATCGAGCAATTCATCGTTTTCCAGATAGAGCAATCCCGAAGGTCTTAATTTTTTCAACGCAACCTCGACGGCCTGGGCATGCAATCTGGCATCAAAAGGCGGATCGATAAAAATAATGTCAAAGCTTTTATCCGTTGTCTTCAGCCATTGGAGGGAGTCGACACACTGAACTTGGACAGTATCGCCGGCAGAGAGCTTATCGACCACGGCTCGGATTCTTGTCGCGCCTTTGCGATCTTTTTCCAAAATTACTACCTCATCGGCACCGCGACTGGCGGCTTCGAGCCCCAGGGCACCGGAGCCCGCAAACATATCGCAGACACAAAGCCCCGGCAAGCCTCCCGTCAGGTACGTCAACCAATCGAAAAGCGTTTCGCGCACTCTTTCGGGCGTCGGACGAAGTCCGTCTCTGTCATCGACAGGCAACAAGCTTCGTTTAAACTTGCCGCCTACGATGCGCACAACCCCCACGGCCTTTGAGCGGGTTGCTAAACTTGAGGGTTGACGTTTAACGGCGACTTTTCCCGATCGGGACGAGTCGCTTCGTTTGGCTTTTTTACTGTCTAGAGACACCATGGGCTTTTTTTCGCGTTTAAAAAACGGACTCTCGCGTACGCGAGTCAATTTAATCGGACTGTTTAGCGGCGGCGTAATCGATGAGGATTTTTTCGAGGAACTCGAAGAGTCTTTGATCGCAGCCGACATCGGCTACCGCCCAACGACCACTATCCTACAGCGTTTGCGCGATACGGTGAAGTTGCAAGGCTTAAAAACTCGCGAAGAAGTTCGCACGGCTTTGCGCGACGAAATCGAACGCGTTCTCAAACCTGCCGAAGTGCCCTTGTCGCTCGAGACCGCCAAACCTCTCGTTATTATGATGGCCGGTGTCAACGGCGCCGGCAAAACCACGACCATCGGCAAAATCGCCAAGTGGCTTGCCGCACAAAACAAAACCGTTTTGCTCGCAGCCGCCGATACGTTTCGTGCCGCCGCCCGCGAACAGTTGGCCGTGTGGGGTGAAAGAAACCGCATTGAAGTGATTTCTCAAAGCGGGGGCGACCCGGCTGCCGTTGTCTTCGATGCCGTAAGCGCAGCCAAAGCACGCGGTATCGACGTCGTTATTGCTGATACGGCGGGACGCCTGCCCACCCAAACCAATTTGATGGAAGAACTCGGTCGAATTCGTCGCGCCCAGGGCAAAGCCATGGAAGGCGCACCTCACGAAGTCGTTTTGGTCGTCGACGGCACCAACGGTCAGAATGCCTTGGCTCAGGTCAAAACCTTCGACGCCTTTGCTTCGTTAACCGGGCTTATCGTCACCAAGCTTGACGGTACGGCCAAAGGCGGCGTGTTGGTCGCCATTACGGCCGACAGACAAAATGCGCCCTTACCCATCTACTTTGTGGGTGTCGGCGAGCAGATCGACGATTTACAACCTTTTAGCGCCAGAAACTTCGCCAATGCGCTTGTAGGCATCGACTCCGAGGAATGAGAGGCTTCTTATGACGATCGAAAAAAACGATAAAAACGAAGTCCAGTTGTTGGGTGCCGTCGATTTGGGTAGCAACAGCTTTCGTGTAGAAATCGGACGAGTTGACGGCGATCGCATCGTCACCGAAAGCTACTGGAAAGAAACGGTACGCCTTGCCGGCGGCATCGACGAAAACGGTGCTTTCACTCCCGAAATTCAACAGAAAGCATTGAATGCTCTGGCCCGCTTTCGCGAAAAGCTCGAAGGAATTCCTGCCAAAAACATTCGTGCCGTCGGCACCCAAGCTTTGCGCGTAGCCAAAAACTCCATCGAGTTCTTGCCCAAAGCCGAAGCCGTATTGGGTCATCCGATCGAAATCATTGCCGGTCGCGAAGAGGCTCGTCTGGTCTTTTCGGGCTGTGCGCACACTCTGCCGCCGTCGTCCGAAAAGCGTTTGGTCGTCGATATCGGCGGCGCCTCGACCGAACTCATTATCGGTTGCGGTTACATGGCCAAAGAATGCGAATCTTTCCATGTCGGGTGCGTCAATACGTCTTTGCAATTCTTCCCGGACGGAAAAATCACTGCAAAGGCCTTGAAAGAGGCTCAATTGCACGCCCAAGCCGAATTCGAAGAAGCTGCACAAGAATTTTCCAACCGCAATTGGGATGCCGCCTACGGAAGTGCCGGCACCATCGGTGCAGTTGCCGAAATCGGCCATGCCGCAGGGCTCACAAACGGCGTGGTCACGCCGGCTCTTTTGAAAGAGTTGAAAAAAGAACTCATCGAAATCGGAGACATCCACAAAATTCGTTTCCCCGGTCTCAAAGAAGATCGTCGAGAAGTCATTGCCGGGGGCTTGGCCGTTTTGAGTGCCGTTTTCGAAACTTTCAAAATTAAAGAAATGCGCCCTGCACAAGGCGCCCTGCGTGTGGGTTTGCTCTACGACATGCTCGGCCGTCAGGAGCAGCGAGACACGCGCGACTCCACCGTCACATCCTTAATCAAGCGCTCGGGGATAGACAAACAGCAAGCGGCGCGCGTTGCCGCACTGGCCGACAAGTTCTTTACCGACTTGGATGCCGACAACCGCTCGCACGACGATAGAAAACTTTTGCAGTGGGCGGCCATGCTACACGAAACCGGTCGTTTGATCAGTCCGAGCAGTTACCATCGCCACAGCCAATACATTTTGATGCACTCGGACTTGCCGGGCTTTTCTCGCTTGGATCAGGCCGTGATGGGTAACCTTGTGCTGAGTCAGCGCGGCAATTTGCGCAAGGTCTCCGCTTCTTTGGTCAACCCCTCGATGGTCAATATGATTATGGCGCTGCGTTTGGCCGTGATTTTTGCGCACGCACGCCGTACCGTGCATTTACCTGAAATTTCCTTAGGTCGCGTCGAGGACAACGGTCAGACGGTCTTTACTTTGACCATCGACTCTCAGTGGCTGGCCCGACACCCCCTGACCAACTATTTGCTCGAGCAGGAAGAAGGCATTTGGGCGAAAGAAAACATTCGTTTTGTCTTCCGGAAATCTTAATCGTTTAGCGTCCATGACTGCAATCAACGTTCCTTTAATCGAGCTGATGAATGCTGGGATCGAGTTTCCCGGCCGTCGCATCGCCGGCATTTCTTTTAACGTCACGCGAGGCGAATTCGTGTGTCTGCTCGGACCGACCGGTTCCGGCAAGTCGTTGGCGCTCGACATGATTGCTGGGCTCAAGCGGCCCTCATTCGGTCAGGTGATTGTGGCAGGCGACTGCATTAACGACTTTAACGAACGCCAGATGATGTTCGTACGTCGCACGATGGGTATCATGGGGCAGGAATTGTTGCTTTTGGACGATCGTTCGATTTTGGAAAACGTGATGTTGCCTGCCATTGCAGCCGAAGAATCCTATTCCGAAGCCAAGGCTCGAGCCATGACGGCATTAAAAAATTGCGGTATCCAAGACCTGGCGCATTTGCGTCCCTCAAAGCTGTCGGCCGGCCAAAAACAAATCGCCTGTTTGGCGCGCGCCATCGTCAACCAACCGGCCGTCGTTTTGGCAGACGAACCTTGCGCACACTTGGACGGCACCAACGGGCAACATCTGATGAATCTTTTAGGAAACGTGTCGCTTTGGGGCACTTCGGTCATTGTGGCCAGCCATTTGGATCTATTCCCCGAGAAGGTTGCCTGTCGACGCATTCAACTGCCCGGCCCCGTGGAGCAAGACCAATGAGCATTTTTACCAGTCGCATTTGGGCATTGAAGCAAACCACGCATGCCATTGTTCATCAAAAAGGTCTTTTTTTGATGGCGTTGTCGCTGGCAAGCCTTGCAATGACCATTCCTTTTTTTCTGACGTCCCTGGCGCTGTCTTTGTCCGGGCAAGTTTTTGAAGTACCGACACACACGGAAATCACCATATTTGCCGACAGAACGGCCGGCTCTCAAACCGTGCGAACGATTGCCGACGAAATTGCCAAAAGCACTATCATCAACTCCGTGCGCATTATGGATAAAAAGGATGCGCTTGCCTTAGTCAACGACAGTCTGGGGCTCAAAACAGATAAAAACGTGGCCAATCCTCTGCCCGATATCATCATCGCCACAGTGGCGTCCAATGTTTCGAGCCAGGAGTTGGCTCAGACGGTGGAAACTTTTCGCAAAATCAAATCGGTCGACTCCGTTGCCTATGACGATCAATGGGCCAGCTACCTCGGCGCTCTTAACAGCGCCCTGACCGTCACCCTTGTTTTACTGGGCTCGGTTGTCGGTCTTTTGGTCTTCTTGGTGATTTTTACTTCGGTTCGATTGACGACCGGCGCACAGAAAGACGAAATACGTGCGCTTTATCTCTTCGGTGCAACGCCCTCGTTTATCAAACGTCCTTATCTGTGGAGAGGCGCTTTGACTTTGCTTTTGGCGGCGTTGATCTCCTTGGGATTGACGCAGTTAGGGCTCGATCTGTTACAAAAACCCGTGGCCGATTTCTTGTCCCTGTATAACGTAACCGTCACGCTCAAAATGCCCGAATACGACTGGAACATTCTTTATGTCGTAGCCAGCGGTTTGCTAGGTTGGGCCGTCAGTTACCTTGCGGCTTCCGACGCCATTACTCGCGTCCAAAACTCTCGCGGTTAAACTTGAAAAACATATCGACACAAAAAAGCATCGACCGTCGGTACGATTTTTCCAGCGTACCGGTGTTAGCATAATTCCCCGAGCCGACTAACACACGCCCTCTGGACGTTTTTCGAAGAATTTATACATTCCATGAGAAAAGACGACGATTTTGAAGTCATTGACATTGATGCCGACGATATCGAGCCCCTGCCCGAGGATATCGACGGCTCGTCGTCTTTGCACACTTCGGCTATCGATGTCCGAAGCCGCGGTGCCGGCGCCCTTGTACCCTATCAAAAGGCCAATGTACCGGCCGTCATTCCGCAACTCGGAGACTTGGAAGCGTTTATTCGAGCCGCCAACGCCGCTCCGATTCTCAGTGTCGAAGAAGAAAGATCGCTTGCCGTTCAACTGCGCGACCACGGCGACTTACAAGCCGCACAACGCTTGATTCTGAGTCACCTGCGTTTGGTGATTTCCGTGGCACGCGGCTACTTGGGTTACGGACTTCCTTTTGCCGACCTGATTCAGGAAGGCAACGTCGGCTTGATGAAAGCCATCAAGCATTACGATCCCGATCGCGGCGTTCGCCTGATGACCTTTTCCGTGCACTGGATTCGCTCTGAAATTCAAGAATACATCGTGCGCAACTGGCGCTTGGTGAAGTTAGCAACGACGAAAAATCAGCGCAAGCTCTTTTTCAACCTGCGTCAAATGAAAGACAGCGACAAGACGCTCACGGGAGATCAAACGCTTTCGATTGCCAATCGATTGGATGTCAAACCCGAAGAAGTTCGCGAGATGGAAACACGTATGTCGGGCGGCGACACTCCCATCGACTATCGATACGGCAACGATGACGACGACGGCCAATCGATGGCTCCCATCGATTGGCTGTCCGACGAAAGTCAGGAACCGCAAGTTCAACTGCAGGAAAAAGACAAAGCCAAGCTTGCCAACGAGGGATTGCGCGAAGCCATCGCACAGCTTGACGAGCGCTCTCGCCGCGTGATTCAAGCCCGTTGGCTCAACGAAACATACGACGGCACCGAAAAACCGTTGACGCTTCAGGAGTTGGCAGCCGAACTCGGCGTGTCTGCCGAACGCGTGCGCCAAATCGAGAAGAAAGCAATTGCTAAAATGCGCGAAGCGCTTTTGAGTCAAAAAGACGCTTTGGAAGACTGATTTGATTATTGCGTTTTACTATGTTTCACGTTGTTCTTGTTCACCCTGAAATCCCGCCCAATACGGGAAACGCCATCCGACTGTGCGCCAACACAGGCTGTACCTTGCATTTGATCGAACCTTTGGGCTTTTGTGTCGACGACAAGCACTTGATTCGAGCCGGGCTCGACTATCACGAATTCACAACCATGAAAACTTACGCCGACTGGGAAAGTTTTCTGGCTGAAGAAAAGCCCGAAGCCGAACGCATGTTTGCCATGACCACCAAGGGCAGCAGCGTTTTTTCGACCATGCAATTCCAACCGGGCGACTGGTTGGTGTTCGGCAGCGAAGGGCACGGTTTGCCCGAAGCCATTCGCGAAAGCTTTCCGTCCTCGCAACGCATTCGTCTGCCGATGATGCCCGAGAACCGCTCTTTGAACTTAAGCAATGCCGTTGCCGTCACGGTCTATGAGGCCTGGCGACAAAACGGTTACAAAGGCGGCATCTAACGAAAAAGGCGCCGCAATTTCGGCGCCTTTTCTTTTTACTTGACCAGCATGACCAGATTGTCTCGATGGATAGCCTCAGGCTGATTTTCAAAGCCCAAGACCGCATGAATCTCCTCAGTATGCAATCCCTTGATCAGGCGCAATTCCGAAGAAGCATAATTGACCAAGCCGCGCGCAATTTCCGTGCCGTCGGGCGCGATGCACCCCACCAAATCGCCTCGAACAAAGTCTCCGGTCACCGTCTTGATACCCACCGGCAAAAGGCTCGTTTTGTTTTTCAGTAACGCCTGCGCTGCCCCGGCATCCAGATGCAACATACCTTCGGGGCGCAGTTGATCGACAATCCACTTTTCGCGAGCATGCAACGGTGCATAAACGGCATTGAGTTGCGTGCCGATCATTTCACCCTCGCCTAAGCGAATCAACACATCGGCTTCTCGTCCGGAAGCAATCACCGTGGTTGCACCGCTTCTTTGGGCTCTTTTGGCTGCCAGAATCTTGGTGATCATGCCGCCCTTGGAAAGCGTACTTGCCGCACCTCCTGCCATTTTTTCCAATGCGGGGTCGCCGGCCGTGGCTTCGCTCACAAACGTGGCATTCGGATCCTTTCGAGGATCGGCCGTATAAAGCCCGCGCTGATCCGTCAAAATGATCAAGACGTCGGCTTCGACCAAATTGGTGACCAAAGCACCCAAAGTGTCGTTATCGCCCACCTTGATTTCGTCGGTGACGACCGTGTCGTTTTCGTTGATAATCGGCACGACTCCCAAAGCGAGCAATTCGATCAAGGTTTCTCTGGCGTTGAGATAGCGCTCGCGATTGGAAAGGTCGGCATGCGTTAAAAGAATCTGCGCCGTCTTGATACCGTGCTCGGAAAAGTGCGTCTCATACGCTTGCACCAAACCCATTTGACCGACGGCAGCGGCCGCCTGCAATTGGGAAACGCGCGAGGGGCGTTTCTCCCAACCGAGGCGCAACACGCCTTCGGCCACAGCACCCGAACTCACCAAAATGACTTCTTTTCCGGACTTTTGCAAGGCGGCGATTTGGCCGGCCCAACGAACGATGGCTTCTTCATCCAAGCCGCGACCGTCATTGGTCACCAGGGCGCTGCCAACCTTCACAACCACGCGTTTGGCGCTTTTGACTGCACTGACAGCCATAAAACTCTCCTTTTGTGCCAAAAACAAAACGGCCGTCGATCTCGTCACAGAAACCTCGGCCGTTTGCTTTTATTCGGACTTTTCGTTTTGCGTCAAGGACATGTCGACTTCTTCGGCGCCTTGGCTGAAACGTACGTCAACTTCGGCATCCTGCGCAGCATTGTCGGCAATGCGCTTGCGATCGATTTCCTGGGCAATGGCGTTGACCAATTCCTTGGTGCCTTCGCGCGTTGCCGCACTCATCAAAAAGAGCGGAGCGTCGCCTGCCAACTCTTTACGATAGGTTTCGATCAAAGCTTCTCGTTCTTCTTCGGCAACCAAGTCGATCTTGTTGAGAACAACCCAACGGGGCTTGTCGGCCAACTCGTCGTCGTACTTGGCAAGTTCGGCCACCAAGGCCTTGGCTTGCGCGATCGGATCGGTTTCGTCATCCAAGGGTGCACAATCGATGATATGCAAAAGCAAGCTCGTGCGAGACAAATGGCGCAGGAACAAATGACCGAGACCGGCGCCTTCGCTTGCCCCTTCGATCAACCCCGGAATGTCGGCCACCACAAAGCTCTGCTCGGGGCCCACGCGCACCACACCCAAATGGGGATGCAACGTCGTGAAGGGATAATCGGCAATCTTGGGACGTGCATTGGAAACGGCCGTAATAAAGGTCGACTTACCGGCGTTGGGCATACCCAACAAACCGACGTCGGCCAAGACCTTCAATTCCAAACGCAGTTCGCGATACTGACCGGGTTCGCCGGGCGTAAATTGACGCGGTGCACGATTGATACTGGTCTTGAAGTGCAAGTTGCCCAAGCCGCCTTTGCCGCCTGCGGCCAAAAGCTTCTTGTCGCCATGGTGCGTCAAGTCGGCAACCGTTTCGCCGGTAGTCATGTCGACAACCGTCGTGCCGACGGGCATACGCAACACGACATCGTCGCCGCCGGCACCGAAACAGTCTGCGCCGCGCCCGTTCTCTCCGTTGGGAGCGAAGAACTTTCGCGTGTAACGGTAGTCTACGAGCGTATTGATATTGCGATCTGCCAAAGCCCAAACGCTGCCGCCGCGACCGCCGTCACCACCGTCGGGACCGCCCTTGGGAATAAATTTTTCACGGCGAAAACTCGCGGCACCGTTGCCGCCGTTGCCGCCTTGGACCTCAATGCGGGCCTCATCAACGAATTTCACGTCGCTTATCCTAAAAAAGAGTTGCTATCGGGCTATTGTGCCACAACGCAACTCGAATGATTCGAAACTTATAAACACGCAAAAGCCCTGCACGGAAATTTTCCCGTCAGGGCTTTCGTATTTTTGCCTTTGAATTCACCCGAAATACGGGCAAAGCTCAAAGATTAGCCGGCAACCGGAACAACCTTCACAAACTGGTTGTTCTTGGGGCCCTTGATTTCGAAGGACACCATGCCGTCAACCTTGGCAAAGAGCGTGTGGTCACGGCCCATGCCGACGTTGTCACCGGCGTGGAACTTCGTGCCGCGCTGGCGAACGATGATGCCGCCGGCGTTAATGAATGCATTACCGAAAACCTTGACACCCAAGCGCTTGGCCTGAGAATCGCGACCGTTGCGGGTAGAACCGCCACCTTTCTTATGTGCCATTTTCTATGTCTTCCTAATAGCTGACGTTTCTCAATTAAGCCTGGATCTTGACGATCTTGAGCTCGGTGAAGTTCTGGCGATGGCCGGCGCTCTTCATGGAGTGCTTACGACGACGGAACTTGAAAATGCGAACTTTGTCGCCGCGACCGTGCTTGGTCACGACTGCCGTCACGCTGGCGCCGGCAACGACGGGCGTACCCACCGTCAAACCGTTTTCGCCGCTGACAGCGAGAACTTCGTTGAGGACCACTTCGGCGCCGACTTCGGCTTCGAGGGTTTCAACCTTAAGAAATTCACCTTCGGCAACGCGATACTGCTTGCCGCCGGTCTTGATGATTGCGTACATGTAATAAACCTCGCCGCTTCGCTCCCGGACTGAACCGGTTGACGAAACCTTTTTATATTAAACGAAATGCCGTCTGTGCTTTGCTCTTGGGCAAAATGCCACAACGACACCCTTTCCCTCGCGTGGGAAAGCAGGTGATTATTTCACAGCCCGCGCGGGTTGTCAACATGAAAAACAACAATTTTCCTTTAGAAATAAGGACTTAGCCGTTTTTCATTTCGCCTCTTACGCTTTGAGCAAGCGATCGAGCATCTTTTGCACCACCAGCATCAGCACTTGGGTGCGAACATCATCGAGCAATCCCACACGCAATCGACGATACAAGATGTCTTTGGCCGTGCGCGCCCCGGTATAGTCGACGCAATAACGCACAAAGTCCAAGAGTCTGCGCCCGAGTTCCTGATCGTAAACATCGGCTTTGAGCAAATCCTTTTGCAAAGCTTCTTGACCGAGCCGATCGTGCACGATCAAAGGCAGGGAGCGCGTCATGCAACCGCCGCGCGGCAAAAGTTGCAGTTGTTGCGCCGTTTTCAATGCAGCCTCGGCCATCGCGCGATACGCCGTCCACTTGCCGCCGGCCACCGTCAGCAGATTCTTGTATTCGGGCACCACCGCCCAACCGCGTGTCATATTGGCCGTGCCTTTGTTCAAACCGGACTTCTTGGGACTGAACAAAGGCCGCAAACCCGCAAACGACGCTTTCACGTCTTCGGGGCGGATACGACGCGTGAGATAACGATTGGCGTTATCCAACATAAACTTGATTTCGTCCGGAGACGGATCGGGGTCGCGATAGGCTTGACCTTGTTCGATATCGGTCGTACCGATCAACAGATGGTCTTGCCACGGTATGCAGAAAAGCACGCGTCCGTCGGTCGTCTTGGGAATGACCATGGCGTTGCCCGTAGGCAAAAAGCTCTTGTCGACCACCAAATGAGAACCGCGAGAGATACGCACCAAGTCACCGATGGCCGGATCGGCCAAACGGCGCACGGAGTCGCCCCAGACACCCGCACAGTTAAAAACAACCTTGGCGCCGACTTTGTATGTTTCGCCCGTTTCTTCATCCTTGACCGTGACTGCCGTAATTCGGCGCCCGTCATTGTCCATTGCCGTCACGGGCATATAGTTCAGTGCAACGGCACCGTAGGCCACGGCCGTTTGCAGCAACGACACTGCTAAGGCCGCATCGTCGAACTGTGCATCCGAATAAGCCAAAACGGCTTTCAATCGATGACGCACGACACCGGGCAAAAGGCCGATTGCGGCATTGGCCCCGGCTGCGGCCACCGGGCGAATGCCCTTGCCGCCGCTTGAAAAAAGCCCGTAGAGAGACAATCCCGCACCATACCAGATCGCCTTCAGCCAGCTGTAGCACGGCACGATAAAGCGTTGCGCACGCACCAATTCGGGCGCGTTATTAATCAGAAGTCGTCTTTCGTAAAGCGCCTCTTGAATCAGCGACCAGTCGCGAGGATTGGCCAAATAACGCACGCCGCCGTGAATGAGTTTGGTCGAGCGAGACGAGGTGCCGGCAGCATAATCCTGCGCATCGAAAACAGCGACTTTCAGCCCGCGCGTTGCGGCATCCAAGGCTACGCCCAGACCGGTCGCACCGCCGCCGATGACGACGACATCGAATTTTTGCGTTTTCTGCAGACGCTCGATCATGCGAGCGCGATTCAACGGTTGCAGATTGGGATTCATAATTCTTCTCGTTATTTAGGGGCTCTTCTCGGTTTTCACCGTATTCGAGCCCTAAGTTTACGCGACTAAAGCATTCGGAAAGCTTAAAAAGCGTTTTCTTTGTGCGAATACGAAAAGAGGATCCCCGATCGAACATCGGAAATCCTCTCTTTTAAAAGCTTTGCAAAGTCGGCGCGACGATTATTCTTCGTCGTCGGCAGTCGTTGCCGTCAAGCCTTCCTGAACCTCTTCGGTTTCAACGGTTTGCTGTTCGGTAGCCGGCGTTTCTTGTGCGGCTTCGGCTGCCTGAGCCGGGCGTACCAAGTCGGCCAAAGCGATCACCTGACGCAACGCGGCGTTGACAGCTTCGGGCGTCTTGAAGAATTCGGCCACGTCGGCATCCAAACGCACGGTTGCCGTCTGCACGAAAGCGTTGCGATCGGTATGGCGACGCACTTCGAAAGCCTTGGCGCGCGGACCTGAGCGTTTGGCAAATTCGAAATTGCCGGAGTCGCGACGGCCGCCGAACTTCGGACGATCGCCGCCGAAACGCGGACGATCTTCGCGAGAACGATCGGAAAAGCGACCGCCTTCGCGACCGCGGGAACCTTCGCCGCCGCGATCGGAGAAACGATCGCCGAAAGGCTTGCGATCGCCAAACGGTTTACGATCGCCGAATTCTTTGCGATCACCAAATTCGCGTTTACCGCCGAAACGGTCTTGGCGCGGGCCGCGGTCGGAAAAACGATCTTCACGGTTTTCGCGACGTGCGGGCTTGTCATTGAAACGGTCAAAAGCCATCTTCATTCCTCTTATCGACACGACCCCGACTTCGGGGCTGTGTGCATATTGGCATTATTTTTGCAATAAAAACAATGCATCCAAACAATTTGTATCCAAAAAACCGATCTTTCGTCATAAATGATGCAAAAAAGACGGTTTTATTTTTCCGATATGAGTAAACTTGTCATTAAGGAAAGACATTTTTCTGTGTCTCTTCCTTTCCTACTTAACAACAAAAAGAGAGGTTCTTATGCTGCAGGTCATTTTCCACGGTGTTGATCGTTCCGCTGCGGCCGAAGCCGACATCGCCGAACGCTTTGAAGCCCTGAAACGCTTCGATAACACGCTGACCGAGTGCAAGGCCACGATCAGCAAAGTCGGTCACCAGGGTCTCGGCGAATTCTGCGTCAAGCTCGATCTCGTCGTCACGGGCGGCCGCAATGTCGTCGCTTCCGAAAATGATCCCGATGCAATGGCTGCTATCAACAAGGTGTTTGATACGATCCGTCGCGTCGTCAAGGATGAAAACGACAAGCGTCATCACCGCTGATACTTGCGCCCCGGTGGCGTAAGCATTCGATCGAACCGCCTCAAGCTTTTAGCGAGGCGGTTTTTTCTTATCCTCAAATTTTGTTTACTCAAAGCCCGAATACCAAAAAAGCCCGCCAGATAACGGCGAGCTTTCTGATGTCTTGGCGTCCCTAAGGGGATTCGAACCCCTGTACCAACCGTGAAAGGGTTGTGTCCTAGGCCTCTAGACGATAGGGACCTTAATCTTGGTGGAGGTAAGCGGGATCGAACCGCTGACCTCTTGCATGCCATGCAAGCGCTCTCCCAGCTGAGCTATACCCCCGAAGGAGTTGTAACTATAAACTCCTTTTTTTAAGATTGCAAGTCTTTTGGAGAAAAAATTTTCACAAATGTCTTGCTAAAGCTGAATTTTTAAATATAACTCTTTGATTTTAAAAGATAAACAGTGTTTTATTAGGATAAACCCTAGTAACGAGAAAATTCTTGCTCCTTTTTTGCAAATGCGCAAAACAACTTCTTTTTCTTACCTTGTCTGTTAGGATTATCGTCATCACTGTCACATCTCCATCGATTCTTATGGCTTTAAAACTTCCCGCCCCGGCATTTGAAAACAAAATCGTGACGTTCGAGACATTGTCGGCACGCCGCCAAGCCTTGAGCGGTCCCGTCGTGATGACCAACGGCGTTTTCGACATCATCCATCGCGGTCACGTCACCTACTTGGCCCAAGCCCGAGCTTTGGGCGGTAGCCTTATCGTTGCCGTCAATTCCGACGCTTCCGTCAAAATGCTCGGCAAAGGCGACGATCGCCCCATCAATACGCAAGAGGATCGCGCCGCGGTTCTGGCCTCTCTTGAAAGCGTCGATCTGGTTGTCGTATTTGAAGACAAAGTCCCCCTGAAAGTCATTGACGAAGCTCGTCCCGATATTTATGTCAAAGGCGGCGACTATCGCATCGAAGACTTGCCGGAAGCCAAGCTTGTCGCAACCTGGGGGGCCAAAACCGTCACTGTCGAATTCGAGCATCAGCGCTCCACCACGGCGCTTTTAAAAAAGGTGCGCGGCTGATTTCTCTTTTTTTACCTTCGACATCGTCGTTTCATGCCTGCTGCTACGTTTTGCGTCTCGCTACACAAAGAGGTCGATCTGAACGACACGACCCCCTACGCCTTCTCGTTGGTTTATAAGGCCGATGCCTCGGCCGGCAATCCGAAGTTGCACTCGCATCGCACAGGGCTTGTCGGCCTTCAGGTTTCGGGCTCTCACTTCGGAGTGGAACTGTCGGATCGGCACTTCGTCGTGCCGCGCCACACGGTCTTTTGGATTCCTCCCGACATCGATCACTGCACGACGCAAAGTCAGGATACGGTCTCCATTGCGCTTCACATCGCCCCCGAGGTCGCGCAAGCGTATTTGCCGACAGTCCCCGTACGCATGATCATCAATCCCATGACCGAAGAGATGATCAAACACTTTGCACGCATTTGGCAAACAACCGAAAACGACATTACGGCAAAACGTATTGCCAAACTGATCGTCAGTGAACTTGCGCATGCACCGCACCTGCAAAAAGGTTTTGCACCGTTGCCCGACAACCCCGTACTTCGCGCGGTTGCCGAGTGTATTTTGTCCGGCAACTGCGGCGGCAAAACTATGCAGCAATGGGCCGAACAGTTCGAAATCAGTACGAAAACGCTCGCGCGACTGACGCTCAAACACACGGGGCTAACCTTTTCTCAATGGTCGCTTCAGTTTCGCCTTTTTCCGGCGCTATCGGCTTTGAGCGAAGGAAAGACTGTGGAAGCCACCGCCGGTCAATGCGGCTATGAAACGACAGCCGCATTCATTGCCGCATTTACCCGCGTCTTCGGCACAACGCCCGGGAAATACCGCCGCGTCGAAACACTCTCGGATTTTCCGGAAAATATCTATCCGACGCAAAATCATTAGGATTTCCCCTTTGGCTGTCCGATTTCGATAATCGGCTGTCCGCTCTCGATTTAACTCCTACGACATACTCCTTATAGAATTTAAGAATTCTCTGCCCGACCCCAATACAACAAAACTACGAGGGACAGAGCTCTTTTACCCAGGAGATTGATTCATGTCGACTTTTACGCTTTCTCGCAGAGCGTTGTTGCAAGGCCTTGCTCTCGCCGGTTTTGCAATGACGCCGCTTGCCAAGGCAGTCTCGGCAGCTATGAAAGACTACGGCAACTACAAGTGGTGCGCCTGCGTCATCAACTGCGGCCAACGTTGCGCTCTGCGTTGCTTTACCAAAAACGGCCAAGTCATTCGCATCGAAACCGACAATTCCGAACCCGACACGTTGGGCCCGCGTCAGTTGCGTGCATGTCAACGCGGCCGCTCCATGCGCGAACGCATCTACTCGCCCGATCGTCTTAAGTATCCGATGAAGCGCGTTGGAAAACGCGGCGAAGGCAAGTTCGAGCGCATCACGTGGGAAGAAGCCATCCAAACGATTGCTAAGGAATGGACGCGCATTCGCGACACTTACGGCAACGACGCCATCTACTGGCAATACTGCTCCGGCCAACAGTCTTTGGTGAGCTCTCGCCGTGCATGGCAGCGCCTGATGAACATGATGGGCGGATTCCTGAAGTACTACGGCTCGTATTCCAACGCGCAAGGCTCGGCCGCATTCCCCTTGACCTACGGCGGCCGTCCGAGCTCATTGCCGAGCGAAATCGCCAATGCTCAGCTTTACGTGCTTTTCGGCAACAACCCCTCCGTGACGCGTCCCTCGGGCGGCGGCAAAGGCTTCCAGATCGATGCGGCTTTTGCAAAGCATAAGCCGCGCACGATCGTGATCGATCCGTGCTTTACCGACACTTGCACGACGCGCGCCGATCAGTGGGTGCCGATCCGTCCGGGCACCGATGCGGCTTTGGTGGGAGCGCTTGCCTACGAATTCATCACCAACAATTGGGTTGATCAAAAGTTCCTCGACACCTATTGCGTGGGCTACGATGAAAAGACCCTGCCGGCTTCGGCTCCCAAGGGTAGCGACTACAAGAGCTACATCCTCGGTCGCGGCACCGACAAGACACCTAAGACCCCCGAATGGGCTGCAAAGATCACCGGCATCCCTGTTGACGTGATCAAGAATCTGGCTAAGGAAATGGCCTCCACCAAACCTTTGTTCGTCTCCCAGGGCTGGGGTCCGCAGCGTCAGGCCAACGGGGAAGAAACGTGCCGCGCCATCGCCATGGTGCCGATCCTTTTGGGACAGGTTGGCTTACCCGGTACGAGCACCGGCGCTCACGAAGGCAACACGCCCTTCCCGGCCGTTTATCTGCCGGTGGGCAAGAATCCCGTCAAGGCCACGATCCCGGTTTATCTGTGGACCGACGCCATTTTGCGCGGCAAAGAAATGACACGCCAGACCGACGCTTTGCGCGGCGTGGAAAAGCTCTCGGCCGACATCAAGATGATCGTCAACTCGGGCGGCAACACCATGATCAATCAGCACGGCGACTGCAACTGGACCGACAAGGTTTTGCGGGACACCAAGAAGTGCGAATTCATTCTGGTGTGCGACAACATGATGACGCCGTCTTGCCGCTATGCCGATATTTTGTTGCCCGATATTTTGGGGCCGGAAACCGATGATGCGGCCTGCCAAGGCGGCTCTCACGGCGACGTGGCTTGTATGTTGGCCATCCAAAAGGCCGTGGAACCGCAATGGGAACAAAAGCCCTCTTGGGAAATCTGCCGCCTGATCGCCAAAGAACTCGGCATGGAAGAAGCCTTTACCGAAGGCAAGACCCAATTCGAGTGGGTTCAGTGGTGCTATGAAGAAACCCGCAAGAAGGTTCCAGAACTGCCGACGTTCGATGAATTCTGGAAGGCCGGTATGGCCAAGATCTGGGGACGTCGCAAGGACCCGATCGCTTTGGAAGCTTTCCGCAAAGACCCGCAAGCCAACAAACTCAAGACCCCGAGCGGCAAGATCGAAATCTATTCCGAAAAATTGGCCGACGAAGTCAAGGATTGGAAGCTTGCCAAGGGCGACGTGATCAGCCCGATTCCGGTCTACTGGCAGTCTTGGGACATGCCCGGCGATCCGATCCAGAAGAAGTATCCGTTGCAGTGCTTCGGCTTCCACGGTCACGGTCGCATCCACTCGACCTTCCACAACCTACCGAAACTGCGTTACATGCACCCCGATATGGTGGTGATGAACCCCTTGGATGCCCAGGAACGCGGCATTAAGGACGGCGAAAACGTGCTCGTCTTCAACGACCGCGGCACCGTCATGCTGCCTGCTCGCGTCACGCCCCGCATCATGCCTGGTGTCATTACGATTCCGCAGGGCGCTTGGTACGACCCCAAGACCGTCAACGGCAAGACCGTTGACGTCGGCGGCTGTATCAACACCTTGACGCATCACTTGCCGAGTCCGTATGCCAAGGGCAACGCTCAGCACAACATTCTCGTTGAGGTCCGCAAGGCCTAAACGCGCATCGGAGTACAAAAATGACACAGAAAGGTTTCTATTTCGATCAGAGCCGTTGCACCGGATGCCGCACTTGCTCGGTGGCCTGCAGCGACTTGAACAACACACCCGTCGGCATGGTGCTGCGCCGCGTGGTGGAATTCGAAGGCGGCACATGGACAAAAAACCCCGACGGCACCTTCCGTCAAGACGTTTTTGCCTACTACACCTCGATCGGCTGCAATCAGTGTGCCGATCCGGCTTGCGTAAAGGTTTGCCCCACCAAGGCACACTTTAAGCGCGCCGAAGACGGTCTGGTTGTCATCGACGCCGCCAAGTGCATCGGTTGCGGCATGTGTGCCGCCGCTTGCCCCTACGGCGTTCCGCAGTTGGACAAGGGCGCACACAAAATGCGCAAGTGCGACGGCTGCGTGGAACGCACCTCGCAGGGTAGTAACCCCGTTTGCGTGGAAAGCTGTCCGGAACGTGCCTTGGAATTCGGCGACATCGAAGTACTTCGCAAGAAGTACGGCAAGGCCGATGCTTTTGCACCGTTGCCCTCGGGTGAAAAGACCAAGCCCAGCCTGGTGATCAAGCCCTGTGCCGGCGCCAAGCCCGCAGGCTTTGAAGGCGGCTCCGCACACCGCTTCTAAACAAAACGGCAACACCATCTGAGGATGAAGTCTTTCATCCTCGCCCATCGGACGAATGCTTCGACACGTGGAGCATTCGTCCTTTTTTGTCATCACAATGCGACAATCGGGCAATCTTTATCATTTCCTGCACTCTATGATCGTCACTATCGATTGATTTTTTTGGAGACAATTCATGACGCGTGTTCTTGTCCTTAACGCTCATCCCGACATCACCGCCTCCACGGCCAATGCTCGCATTGTCGAAACGTTCCAAAAGTTGATGCCCGAAGCTCAAGTTCGAACGTTGTCGCAAACGCTCGGCAGCAACGGATTTGATATCGCCGCCGAACAGCAGGCTTTGGTGGAAAGCGACGTCATCGTTTGGCAGTTCCCGGTGTACTGGTACTCGGTGCCTGCATTGATGAAAAAATGGATTGACGACGTCCTCGCCCACGGTTTTGCTTACGGCTCCGAAGGGACGGCTTTGCACGGCAAAAAACTCGTTTTATCCATGACAACCGGGGCACCGCAAGCCGAATATTCGCATGAAGGCTCCATGCACTTTACGCTCGAAGAATTTCTGCCGCCCTTTGTACAAACCGCCAATATGTGCGGATTGCTTTACCAGGCGCCGATTGTTTCCTACGGCATGATGTATATTCCGGGCGTCAACACCGACGAGCAAAAACAGATCGTCTTGCAAAAAGCCGACGAGCACGCCCGTCGTCTATTTGCGGCCGTGCAGTAAAAAGCAACGCAAACGCCGACAATAATAAATTTCGGGCACCCGAAAAGAGTGCCCGAATTCGCTTTGTTTTTTGTGCGTGGTCGACTTCTTACATGAAGTCGTAACCGGCCAAACGCGCGTAGTGTGCAGTGGCTTTCAAAAAGCCCTGCTTGCTGCCGCAGTCAAAACGCTGACCTTCGAAGCGATGGGCATAGGTCTTGCCTTCGCACAACATGGAAGAAATGGCATCGGTCAACTGAATTTCACCGCCGGCACCGCGCTCGACGCATTCGAGTGCTTTGAAAATTTCAGGCTCCAACACATAGCGTCCGATCACGGCCATATCCGAAGGCGCGTCCTTGGGGTCGGGTTTTTCAACGATGTTGCGCACGCAAGACGTGGTCAAAGCTTCGTTGTCCACACCCACGATACCGTACTTGGAAGTGTCTTCGTGCGGCACGTTCTGAACGGCCAACACATTGCCGCCGCCCTGCGCGGCGCGGGCATCGATCAATTGACCGAGTGCGCTTCTTTCCGTGCTGTAGATAAGATCGTCGGCCAGAATCACACCGAAGGGTTCGTCACCCACCACGGGACGCGCACACAAAACGGCATGTCCCAAACCGAGCGGTTCGGGCTGACGGATATAGATGAAATTGACGCCGGCAGGCGTAATGGAGTGCACCAAATCCAACAATGCCGTCTTGCCCTTGGCGATCAGATCGTTTTCCAATTCGGGGCTCTTGTCGAAATGATCTTCGATGGAACGCTTATAGCGGCCGGTAATAAAGATCATGTCGGTAACACCGGCTTTGGCCGCTTCTTCCACAGCGTATTGAATCAGGGGCTTGTCGACGACCGGCAACATTTCTTTAGGCATTGCCTTGGTGGCAGGCAAAAAACGCGTGCCGAGACCGGCAACCGGAAAAACAACCTTACGAACGGGCTTCATTTATCTCTCTTTTAAAAAACTTTGCAAAACCCCGGTGAACAAATGCCGTAACACTTGCCGCAAGGCTCTACAATACTCGAATTCTGTCTACCGAAAGAAAGTCTTTTCTTTGCGGTCAAACTTAGATTTTACTCAGCAATGGATCAAAACGACATTTACGCCGTGGGCGATGTGCAGGGTTGCTTGGAAAGTCTCGAAGGTCTTTTGGAGCAAATCCCCGAAAATGCACGCATCGTTTTTGTCGGCGACATCATCAACCGGGGCCCTCAATCCTTGGAAAGCCTGCGTTTTGTCAAACGTCTTGTCGAAACAGGGCGCGCCGTCGATACGGTCTTGGGCAATCACGACCTGCATCTTTTGGCCGTCGCTGCGGGCGCCGGCAAAGTGCATCGCAAAGATACGATCGGCGAAATTTTAACCGCCCCCGACTGTCGGGAATTGTTGGACTGGTTGCGTGCTCGTCCGCTTTTGCTTGAATTGGACGACACGGTATTCGTGCACGCCGGCATTCCGCCCAAGTGGTCGATGAAAGACGCCAGAAAATATGCACTTGAAGTGGAAACGGCCCTCAAAAGCGATCGCTGGAAAGAATACTTGGCCGGTATGTACGGCAACGACACCGACCCCAAAGCCGACGGCGAAACGCAAAGAATGCGCGCCATTTTGAACGGCTTTACACGCATGCGCTATTTCGATGCCGAAGGCAACATGGACTTTGATCCGAAAATGGGCCCCAAAGATGCTCCCAAAGGTTTGACACCCTGGTTTGACTGCAAACGCAAGGTCAAGCGCACGATTTGCTTCGGCCACTGGTCGACCTTGGGATTGTTGTTGCGAGACAATGTCATTGCCATCGATACGGGGTGTCTGTGGGGCGGATCGTTGACGGCCGTTCGCATCCGCGATCGTCGCGTTTTCACCGAACAGTGCCCGCAGTGGGCTGCTCCCGCTTGCTAAACACGTAATTGGAAAAAGAGATTTATTTTTGTGACGCAAAACACTTCTGCATTTGACCTCTCCAAAGGCCGCGCCGAGGCAACGAACATTCGCATTCGCGGCGCCCGACAGAACAATCTGAAAAACATCGACTTGGATATTGTTCCGGGCACTTTCAACGTCATCACGGGTCCCTCGGGCTCGGGCAAAAGTTCTTTGGCTTTCGATACGCTTTATGCCGAAGGACAGCGCCGCTATGTCGAAACCTTCAGCGCCTACGCCAGACAGTTTTTGGATCGATGCGACCGGCCTCAAGTCGACTTGATCGACGGGGTGCCGCCCGCGATTGCCATCGAACAAAAAAACACGGTTCGCACATCTCGTTCCACCGTCGGGACGATGACTGAACTTAACGACCATATCAAGTTGCTGTTTGCGCGGCAATCCGATTTGTATTGCGGCTGTTGCGGTCGCGCGGTCCGCGAAATGTCGCCGCAAGCCATGTTCGACGACATGAAAATTTGGGCGCAGCAATTCGGCAACCCTCGCCTTGCCATCGCCTTTACCGTCAAGGTCCCCTCGAATTTGGACGTTGAAGTTGCCAAAAACGGCCTGAGCGCACAGGGTTTTACGCATATTCTCGAAGAAAAAAAAGACAAAGACGCCACACTGCTGTCGGTTGCCGCCGACCGTTTTCGCTCGGATCGCGTTTCTCCCGCTCGCGGGATCGAGGCCTTTGAAAAAGCACTGGAAAAAACACAGAATCGGTATGTCGACGTGTTTGCCGTCGACGACGAAGGTCAAACCCACACCCGCCCGTACGTCTCGGGATTGACTTGCGCTTTTTGCCATCGAACATATCAGGAGCCTTCGGCTTCGCGTTTTAGCTTTAATACAGCCGTCGGCGCCTGTCCGAGATGTCGCGGCTTCGGCAAAACCTTGGATGTGGACATGGGCTTGGCCATCCCTGATGAAAATCTGTCGCTCGTCGAAGGCGCCGTCAAACCTTGGAAAACGACCGGCAAACATGCCGAGTGCTACACCTTTATGTTGGCTTGCGCCAAGCGAGACAAGGTTTCGACGACAAAACCTTTTAAAGATCTCGCGCCCAAAGAAAAGGATTGGGTGATCAACGGAGAACCCGGCTGGAGCGGCAATTGGTCGCGTCAGTGGTTCGGCGTTCGCAAATGGTTCGAATGGGTGGAAAGTCAGGCCGGCTACAAAATGGGCATGCGCATGTTATTGTCGCGCTATCGGTGCGAAACGACCTGCCCGGAGTGCAACGGTGCCAGACTCAAACCCGAAGCGCTCTTTTGGCGTGTCGGTTCGCTACAAGCCGCCGATTCAACCTTAAACGGTCAAGCCGATCGTATCGGCACCTATAAGCGCTTTCAGCCCGCTGGCATGAAGCCGCAAGCAATTGAAAAACTCGATCAAACACCGGGGCTGACCGTTCAAGACTTGATGCAATTGCCCGTGAAGCGTTTGCAGAGCTTTTTCCGTCAACTCAAAACCGAGGCCAAAGACCAAGCCTGCGCCATGGTCATCGACGAGATCGTCGCACGTCTCGATTATTTGTGCGACGTCGGTCTGGGCTATCTGACGCTCGGGCGCCAAAGCAAAACATTGTCGGGCGGCGAAGTGCAGCGCGTCAACCTCACGACGGCTTTGGGCACCAACCTGGTCGATACGCTTTTTGTGTTGGACGAGCCCTCGGTGGGGCTGCACCCCAGAGACATGGATCGGGTCAACGCCATCATGCGCAAAATCAAGGATACGGGCAATACCTTGGTAGTCGTCGAACACGATCCGCAAGTGATGACGGCGGCCGACAGAATTATTGACATGGGCCCGGGCGCGGGCACCGCAGGCGGCTCGATCGTTTATGACGGCAGCGCCCGAGACGTTCGTCAATCGGACTCTTTGACCGGCTTATATTTGCGAGGCCAATTGAAAGCGGACAACTACCGACACGTTCCCGAGTCGAGTTTTAGCGGCTGGGCCGGTGTCGTCGGTGCCCGAGAACACAATCTTAAGAACGTCAATTTTCAATTCCCGATCGGCGCCATAACCGTCGTCACCGGTGTTTCGGGTTCGGGCAAATCGACATTGGTCTCCGATGTTTTGGTTCCCGCATTCAAGCGCAAAATGGGCGGTACGGTCGCAGCCGGCGCACATGACTTCGTCCGCGGCACCGAATATTTCGACGATGTCGTTTTTGTCGATCAAAGTGCTATCGGCGCCAATGCGCGCTCCAATCCCGTGCTTTACATCGGTGCGTTTGACGCCATCAGACAGCTTTTTGCCGGCACCCGACTGTCGCTTGAACGCGGCTATACGCCCGCCACTTTCAGTTTCAACACCGGCAGCGGTCGTTGTCCGGCTTGCCAAGGCGCGGGGTTCGAAGTCGTCGAAATGCAGTTTTTAAGCGATATTCATATCGAATGCGAAACCTGCCACGGCAAGCGTTATCGTCCGGAAACCCTGGAAGTCAAGATCAATCTCAACAATCAGGGACAAAAAAGCATTGCCGACGTTTTGGACATGACCGTCGACCAAGCTCTTGCCTATTTTGCAACCCAAAAAGAGATCGCCAATCGTCTCGGCACACTTTTCGAAGTCGGTTTGGGCTATATGAAACTGGGACAATCGCTTGCCACTTTATCGGGCGGCGAAGCCCAACGCTTGAAACTGGCCGAAATTTTGGCGCAAAGTCGCAGCCGCAAGAATCCGAATGTTTTGTACGTCTTTGACGAACCGACGACGGGATTGCATTTTGACGATGTCGCCAAGTTGATCAAAGCCTTCCGACGTCTGATCGACGCAGGACAAACGGTACTGACAGTCGAACACAACCTCGACGTGATTTCGGCCGGCGACTGGATTGTGGATCTGGGCCCAGAAGGCGGCGACGAAGGCGGAACAATTGTTGTCGAAGGCACCCCCGAAAAGGTGATGCAACACCCGACAAGCTACACCGCCAAGGCTTTGCGCGCCTATCGCGAAATGATCGGTCCGCAAGGCAAATCGATGGAAGGCATTTTCACCGATGCCAAACCCCTTGCGACGACAACCGCCTCTCCGGGCAGAAGTCTTCAGAGCGTCTGGCGCAATGCTCGCGCCGGCGACATGGGCATTTTCGGCGCACGAGAACACAACCTCAAAAACATCGATGCCGTGATTCCGAAAAAAGAATTGACGGTCGTCACCGGCGTTTCGGGTTCGGGCAAATCCACCTTGGCTTTCGGCATCGTCTTTTCCGAAGGTCAACGTCGCTATTTGGACAGTCTGAATGCATACGCCAGAAGCATTGCACAACCGCCCGCTCGCCCGGATGTCGAACAAGTGGTGGGCATTGCACCGACGGTCGCCATCGAGCAACGCACAAGTCGAGGCGGTCAAAAGTCCACCGTCGCCACACTCACCGAAATTCAGCATTTCCTGCGTCTTGTCTACGTCAAGCTCGGCATTCAATATTGTCCGACGTGCCGAATTCCGGTCACCACACAGTCGCTTGAGGCCGTCATTGCCGACATTTTGCGCTCCAAGCGCGGTCAAACCGTCACCGTCACGGCACCGGTGGTTGTCGCGCGCAAAGGGACTTATGAGGAATTGGCAGAACGCTATCGCACGACGCTCGGCGTTCTGTCTTTGCGCGTCGACGGACGATGGATGGCAACGGAAGGCTTCGGAGGCTTGTCTCGCTATTCGGATCACACCATCGAAGTTCCCTTGGGCACTTTTGAGGTCGCTCCCGAAAACGAAGCGCAAATTCTCAAGGCCGTCAAAGCGGCCATCGAGCAAACGGGCGGAACGCTCAATGTCGTCGAAGGCACAAGCGAAGTCTTGCCGCGTCAAAAGAAAGACGTCGAAGTCAAAAGTTACTCGACCAAGCGCGCTTGCCCGCAATGCGGCGAAAGCTTCCCCGAACCTGACCCGAGACTGTTTTCTTACAACAGCCGGATCGGCTGGTGCCCGCACTGTTTGGGCTCAGGGCTCAAACCCGAAACTCGACTGATCCCGGGCAAGAGTCTTTCTGCCGAAGAAGAGCAACTCGTTACCTATACCGACGACCCCTGTCCGGATTGTCAAGGCATGCGTTTGAATCGCGTGGCGCGCAACGTCTTTTTCGAAGGTCGCTCCATTTGCGATACGACGGCGTTGTCGGTCGACGACTGTCTGAAAGCGATTCGAGCCACTCGACTGACCGGACGCAATTTGCAAATCGGCGGAGATGCACTCAAAGAAATCGTCTCTCGTTTGGAATTTTTGCAAAAAGTGGGCTTGGGCTACATGAGTCTGGATCGCGCCGCTCCGAGCTTGTCGGGCGGCGAAGCGCAACGCATCCGGTTGGCCTCTCAACTCGGCAGCACCCTTCAGGGCGTGTGCTACGTATTGGACGAGCCCACCATCGGTTTGCATGCGCGCGACAATGCCCTTTTAATCGATACGCTGACGGCTTTGAAAAACAAAGGCAATACCGTCATCGTGGTCGAACACGACGAAGAGATGATTCGGCGAGCCGATCATATCGTCGATATCGGTCCAGGTGCAGGTTCTCGCGGCGGCCAATTGATGGCAATCGGCTCTCTTGACGATTTGCGTGCCTGCGAAAGCAGTATCACGGCAAAAATGCTCAATCACCCGTTGGTGCACGACGGTCACGCCAAACGCCCGATCAAAGACGCACCGACGTTAAAGTTAATCGGAGCCGACCACCACAATCTCAAGAGCATCGACGTTTCGATTCCTTTGGGGCGACTGACGGTTTTGACCGGCGTTTCGGGTTCGGGCAAATCGACCTTGGCGCGCGACGTTTTGTTACCCAATCTTTATGACGCCGTCCACGACGCCGATTCTGCCCGCAAGCACTGCCGTGCACTCGAAAATTTCGAGTCGATCGATCGTGTTTTGGAAGTCGATCAGACGCCCATCGGAAAAACGCCGAGATCGTGTCCGGCAACCTATGTGGGCGTTTTTAACAAAATTCGCGATTTGTTTGCCGCCACCAACGAAGCGCAGGAACGCGGCTACGCACCGGGACGCTTTTCTTTCAATAAGGAAGAAGGCCGTTGCCCGGTATGCGAAGGCAAAGGCGAAGTGCTTTTTGCCATGAGTTTTCTGCCGGATGTCAAGGTGCGTTGCGAAGCTTGTAACGGCAAACGATTCAACGACGAAACCTTGACCGTAAAGTGGCGAGAGCACAGTATCGGCGACGTTCTCGATTTGTCGGTGGACGATGCGTTGACGTTTTTCGAATCCAACAAGAGTATTTCGCAACCGCTTAAACTCATGCAAGACGTCGGACTGGGTTATTTGCGCCTCGGGCAACCTTCCACCACGCTTTCGGGCGGTGAAGCGCAACGCATCAAACTGGTGTCGGAATTGTCCAAATCCTACAGTGTGTCGGGAGCACTTTTAAAGCGTGCACCGAAATCGTTTTATATTTTGGACGAACCGACCGTCGGGTTGCATATGGCCGACGTGGAAAAACTCATTGCCGTCTTGCACAAACTCGCGGATGCGGGCAACACGGTTTTGGTGATCGAACACAATCTCGATGTGATTGCCGAAGCCGACCATGTCGTTGATCTGGGGCCGGAAGGCGGTCCTGCCGGCGGCTCCGTCGTCGGCTCGGGCGAACCGTACGAATTGGCTCGACTCGATACGCCGACAGGACGCGCACTCAAAGCGTTTTTGTCCGATCACGCTCCGGCGAGTGCTCCCAAACGCAAGCGTTCGGCCAAAACCAAAAAGGAAACGTCGTGATGACTCCTGAAATTTATCGCGTCGGCGGTTGCGTCAGAGACGAACTCTTGCGCCGACAAGGTGCCAATATCCCTTGCGGCGACAAAGACTGGGTGGTCGTGGGCGCCACGCCCGAGTGGATGATCGAACAAGGTTTTATGCCCGTGGGCGCCGATTTCCCGGTGTTTTTACACCCCGAAACACATGAAGAATATGCGCTTGCCAGAACCGAGCGCAAAACGGCGCGCGGCTATCACGGTTTTCGGTTTTATGCCCAAAGCGACGTGACCTTGCAAGAAGATCTCAAACGTCGGGATTTGACGATCAACGCCATGGCGCAAGACGCCGACGGCAACGTCATCGATCCTTACGGCGGGCAAGCCGACTTAAATGCGCGCATCTTTCGGCATGTCAGCCAAGCGTTTGCCGAAGACCCGGTTCGCATTTTGCGCTTGGCGCGTTTTGCCGCCCGTTTTCCGGAATTCAAAGTGGCGCCCGAGACCAATGCCTTGGCGCAATCCATGGTACAAAACGGCGAAACCGATGCATTGGTGGCCGAACGCGTTTACAAAGAGTTTTCCCGCGCCTTTGCCGAAACGAGCCCGCAACGCACGCTGGAAGTCTTGCGCGACTGCGGGTACTGGCAACGCAGTTTCGGCGATATCGAACTTACGCAAACACTTTTGACGCAAATCGAACGCGCCGCCGCCCGGCCCGATCACGGCGACGTTGTCACGGCTTTGATTTTCGGTCAATGCCAAGACTCTCAAAAAGTCAGAAACCGTATGAAATCCTTGAGAGCCGACAGTGTGACGACGTCTCTGTGCGA
This sequence comes from uncultured Sutterella sp., assembly GCA_937995395.1. GTDB lineage: Bacteria > Pseudomonadota > Gammaproteobacteria > Burkholderiales > Burkholderiaceae_F > Duodenibacillus. Next base: position 42,706 of record CALKKK010000111.1, read on the forward strand.
ACTCGTGTCCCGACTTTTACAGCCGACCCTGTCGGCTCGAAGTGCCGAAGATTTTGCCTGCATTTTCACTCAAGGCGACGTGTTGCGCCGAGCCGAGAGATTCGATCGTTTCACGGCCGTGATCGCTGCCGTTGCACCCGATTTCGACTTTAATCGACTGGCTCTGGCCCGTGCGGCTTTTGTCGGCGTCGATGCCGCCGCCATTGTCCGGACAATCGACAACCCCGCAAACATCGCCTCTGCACTCAATGAAGCCAGGGTTCAAGCCGTTAGAGAAGTTTTTGGGAACAAAGTAACAAAAATCGCGGGCACCCGAATCAAATCAGGCGTCCGATGAGATAGGCTCCGAGCACGATCAAAATCGTGCTTGCCAAGGGAATGCTGATGTGGCGCTTGCCCAAGCGAAAGTTAATGTCGCCCGGCAATCGACCCAGTCCGAATTTGCTTAACCACGGAACCAGGGTCATGAGCACCATCAGTGCAATCAATATCGTTAAAATCCAGCGCATGTTGCGCATTGTACGCAAGTTCAAAACCGTTAACCATGCGCTTTAATTTTTTGCTGACGAAATCATCCATGCTCCCATCTTTGGAAAACTTGACGCTTGCCTGTCGCAAGCTTTCGATTCTCGACTATCCTGTCGACATGCATATCGGGGTGTATGACGAAGAAAAAGGTCATACGCAACCCGTGGTTTTTACCGTTGACGTTTGGGTATCCCTTACCGACGAAACCCAAAACTATTGGGATTACACGACAATCGTCAAAGCCGTCGACGCGATTGTTGCCTCGGGACATATCGGTCTGCAAGAAGAAATTCATGAGGCGCTCTTTGAGGCGCTTTTTGCCGACGACATGGTTTGCGCCGCACGCATTTTGACGAAAAAAACAAAAGCGCTTGCCGGCGCCGCCGCCGCTGCCGTCGAAACATTCAAATTCCACCCCAACGCTCGATAAAGGTTCCTCATGCCCGCCGTATTATCCGAAATAGCTCAAGAAAAAATGGCCAAAAGCCGTGAGCAAGCAGTCAAATTTATCGAAATCGCCCCCGGCCGTCATGTCCCGGCCTCCGTATCCATGCGCAAACTTGAAAAGCGCATCGTGCGTCTGGTTTCCAAAGCCATTCTCGACTACAAAATGATCGAAGACGGCGACAAAATCATGGTGTGTATGAGCGGAGGCAAAGACAGTTATGTCCTGCTCGACGCTTTGGCTCGTTTGCAAAAACGTGCGCCGATTTCTTTCAGCATCGTTGCCATGCATGTCGCGCAAGGCATTCCGAACGCCCCGACCGAAAAGCTTGAAGAATGGCTCAAAACCAAAGGCGTGCCCTACCATATCGAATATCAGGACACTTACTCGATCGTGCAGGAACTGATTCCGTCGGGTCGCAACGTCTGCTCGCTTTGCGCCCGCCTAAGACGCGGCATCGTCTATCGTGTGGCCGGCGAACTCGGTTGCAACAAAATTGCCCTCGGCCACCAGATGGACGATGTGGTTTCCACGCTTCTTTTAAACATGTTCTACGGCGGCGGCATCAAAGCCATGCCCCCGATTCTCAGAAGTGACGATCATAAAAATATCGTCATTCGCCCGCTGATTTATCTGCGCGAATACGAGATGGCCAAGTGGGCCGAGATTTGCGAGTATCCGCTTTTTCCCAAAGACTTATGCAGTGCCGGCGAAAACCTGCAAAGAAAAGAAATCAAGGCCATGATGGCGCGTTGGGACAAAGAGTACGACAGCCGCGTTTACAACCTTTTTATGAGTACGACACGCGTGGCCGCAAGCCAGCTGGCCGACAAAAATCTTTTCGACTTTGAAAACTTCCGTCGCATCGGTCACAAAGAGGTCGAAGTCGCCGAACCCGACGACACGCCCTAAAATAGGTTCATCATACTTTCTTTTGTTTGGGAGGCTTTATGCGAATTTACAGTCCCGATTTTGTCGACGGCGGCGAAATGCCCGTTCGCTTTACCCAAGAAGCCGAAGATTTGTCTCCGGGCTTGGTCTTTGAAGACATTCCCGAAGGCACGAAATCTTTGGTGCTGATTTCCGACGACCCCGACGCACCCGACCCGGCTGCGCCCAAGCGCATTTGGTTGCATTGGCTCGTCGTCAATTTGCCTGCCGACTGCCAGGGGCTTGAGACCGGTGTCGAAACGCTGCCGGGCAACGCGCTCGAAGGCGTCAACGACTGCGACGTCGTCGGTTGGTCGGGGCCGTTGCCGCCGATCGGACGACACCGCTACTACTTCAAGCTTTTTGCCCTGGATACGACGCTTTCGGTCAAAGACGGTTTTCGACGTGCCGAGGTGGAAAACGCCATGGCGGGACACGTTTTGGCGCAAGCCCAATGCATGGGCACCTACATCCACAGCAAAAACCGTTAAGCACGCTTCCCAAATACAGTATTTTGTCGCACAAACCCTGCCCGACAGTGGCAAGACTCGCTTTTGTGCGGCAAAATACGCAATTGAAACAGAAACTTACAGATAGAGACGATGCACCCTCCTGTGTCGGGATTTTTTGCGGACATCGTTTTCGTCTTTTCATTGACTTCTTTTTTCCGTTACGGAGCTTTGTCATGTCCTTTAAACACATTCTCCTTGCGGTTGCCGGTGCCGTTACTTTGGCAACAAGCACGACCGCTTTAGCCGCCCCTGCTTATACGGTGGGTACCGGTGCAACCTATCGTCCGTTTGAATTCCAAACGCCGTCCAAGGAAATCGTGGGCTTCGATATCGATTTGATGAAGGCTATCGCACAGGCTCAGGGCTTTGACGTCGAATTCGTCAATACGCTTTGGGGCGTGATTTTCGAATCCGTCCGTAACGGCGACCGCGACATCATTATGAGCGGTATTACGATTACGCCGGCTCGTCAGGAAGCCGTCGATTTCAGTTATCCCTACTTTGCCGCACACCAATTGATCCTGACGCAAAAGAATTTGAAGGTCAACGGTATCGCCGACTTAAAGGGCAAGAACGTCGCCGTGGTGGCCAATTCGGCCGGTGACATCGCCTGTAGCGAAGCCTTCGGCAAGGCAAGCCGCAACATCAAGCGTTTTGACAACACGCCTCTGGCTCTTGAAGAATTGTCCGCAGGCGGCGTAGACGCTGCCGTGGGCGATGTGGGTGTGTTTGCTTACTATGCATTGCAAAACCCCGACAAGGCCTTCAATCAGGCACGCGATCCGAGCTTTAAGGATCAATACTTCGGCATCGCCGTGCGCAAGGGCAACAAGGAAGTTCTCGACAAGATCAACGCCGGCTTGAAGAAAGTCGTCGCCGACGGCACCTACGCCAAGATCTATGCCAAGTGGTTCGGTGAAAACACCCCCGTTCCCAAGCTTCCGATCCCCGAATAATTTGTGCGAACACCGGGAGGCGACAGCCGTCGCTTCCCGACCGTGCCCTCTTTTTGCGTTACGCTCCGGCTTTCGGGCGTAACGGTTTTCGTATGTAGGACTTCTAATCGATGTTCGGATTTCGTTTTGATGTTTTAAGCGAGTACTGGCCTCTGTTTTTGGAAGGTATCGAGTACACGTTGGTCTTGACGGTTTGTTGCGTCATTTGCGGCGTCATGCTCGGTATGCTTCTCGGTATGGCTCGCATGGCCGAAGCTCGCCACGAACCCTTAAAGAGCCTTTTGCATTACGGCGTACGTTGGCCCGTGACCGTTTGGGTGAGTTTTTTCCGCGGAACGCCTTTGTTTGTGCAGATTTTCCTGATGTACTTTGCCGTTTTGCCGATTTTCATTCACCCGGTCGACGGTCTGTTGATTGACGGCCAATTGGCGCGCGAATTGCGCGGTAACTACGGCGCATTGATTGCCGGCTTCTTGGCCATTTCTTTAAATGCGGGCGCTTACATGAGCGAGGTGTTTCGTGCCGGTATTCAGTCTTTGGACAAGGGGCAAAGCGAAGCCGCTCGAAGCGTGGGCATGAGCTACTGGCAGTGCATGCGTCACATTATTCTGCCGCAAGCCTTCCGCCGCATGTTGCCGGCTTTGGGCAACAACGCCATTGCTATTTTGAAAGACTCCTCTTTGGTTTCGGCCATCGGCTTGACGGAATTGGCTTATGCCGCACGAACCGTTGCCGGCGCCTCGGCACGCTATTGGGAACCGTACTTGACCATTAGCGTCATCTATTGGGTTTTGACTCTGGGCTTGGCTTACGGCATTCGTTGCCTGGAACAACGTCTGGGTAAGGGAGACGACAAATGAGTAACGAGCGTCCCATGATCAGCATTCGAAATCTTCACAAGCACTTTGGCGATTTGGAAGTGCTCAAGGGCATCGACATCGATGTCAAGCGCGGCGAAAAAGTCGTTGTTTTGGGGCCCTCGGGTTCGGGCAAATCGACCATGTTGCGTTGCATCAATGCACTGGAATTGGCCGACAACGGTACGATTACCGTCGACGGCGTCGAAGTCACCGATCGCCACACCAATATCAACAAGCTTCGCGAACATCTCGGCATGGTTTTCCAACGTTTTAACCTATGGCCGCACAAGACGGTTCTGGAAAACGTGATGCTCGGCCAAATGGTCGTTTCCGGCCGCTCCAAAGAAGACGCCAAAGAGCGAGCCCTAAAGGCGTTGGATCGCGTCGGACTTTCGGCCAAAGTCAACGACTATCCGGTTCGCCTTTCGGGCGGTCAGCAGCAGCGCGTGGGTATTGCACGAGCTTTGGCTATGGAACCCAAGGCCATTTTGTTTGACGAACCGACTTCGGCTCTGGATCCGGAATTGGTGGGCGAAGTCTTGAGCGTCATGAAAAGTCTCGCCGAAGAAGGCATGACGATGGTGGTGGTCACACACGAAATCGGCTTTGCCAAAGAAGTGGCCGATCGCGTCATCTTCATGGACGGAGGCGTCATCGTCGAGCAAGGCGCACCTTCGGAAGTCTTGGTCAATCCCAAGGAAGAACGTACGCGCGCGTTCTTGCGTCGCGTTCTCTAACATTCGCACAAAAAAAGCGGCCAAGAAGTTTAAGCTTCTTGGCCGTAAACACCACTAATTTGAGGAGAGAGAAATGTGCCCTAGCAGTGTTGTGCTTTGGGCGTACAACGAACTTTAAAGCACTCGCGCTCATGCGACTACAGCCCGTGGCAGGTAGTCCGTCGGACGATGCAATTGAAAAGCTTTGTTTCGTTGGACAATTTTCTCGTTTTCCCTTTTTTATAATTTGCCAACCTTTTACTGACACTAAAAGGGCGTCGGGCTTGTATTTTCCTGTTTTAACCCCCGACACCCTGACCGACACGCGTGAAAACAACCAAAAAGACAACCGGCAAACGATCGATTCCCTGGCTCAAAATCTGCGGCTGGACCGCAGGGCTCGGAGCGGCAGGCTTGGCTTGTGCGGCCTCGATCGGCATGATTATTTTTTCGGTGGTGTATCAACAACTGCCCGCCATCGATTCCTTAACCGATTACAAACCCAAGGTGCCTTTGCGCGTTTATAGCGCCGACGGCACGCTCATCGGCGAATTCGGCGAAGAACGCCGTGCTTTTGTGCGCTTAAACGAAATTCCGGGATTTGTGAAATACGCCATTTTGGCTGCAGAAGACAACGGCTTTTACGAGCACTCCGGTATCGAATTTGCCGGCATTGCGCGTGCGGCCATTTCCAACATCCTAACGGGACGTCGCGGTCAGGGCGGTTCCACCATCACCATGCAGGTGGCAAGAAACTTCTTTCTGTCCACCGAGCGTACCTATACGCGCAAGCTTTATGAAATCGCCATGGCCTACAAAATCGAACGTAATCTGACCAAAGATCAGATTTTGGAGGTCTATCTCAACCAGATTTATTTGGGACAGCGCGCTTACGGCTTTGCCTCGGCTGCACAAACCTATTTCGGCAAGAACTTAAACGAATTGACGATCGGTGAAGCCGCCACCATTGCCGGTTTGCCCGTGGCACCTTCGGCCTACAATCCCATCATCAATCCGCGTCGCGCCACCATGCGCAAAAACTACGTTTTGGGACGTATGCATCAACTCGGCTATATCGACGATCAGACGTACGAAGCCGAGCTTGCCGCACCGTTGGTAGCCGCACACCAAACCAAGGCCAACGAGCAAAAAGGATCGTTAAACGTGCATGCGGAATATGCGGCCGAAATGGCCCGTATGCTCGTCTACGATATCTTTAAAGAAGAAACCTACACCAGAGGCTTAAACGTCTACACGACGATTCGCGACAAAGATCAGGACGCCGCATGGGACAGCGTTCGATCCCGCTTGATTGCCTATGACCGCAAGTATCGTTATCGCGGTCCGAGCGGCACGATCGACATTTCCGACCCCGAGACTCGCGAAGACAACATTCGCATCGCTTTGCGCAAAGCCGCCGACTCTCCCAATTTGGAACCGGCCGTTTTGACTGCCGTTTCCGCCAAGGAACTCAAGGCCGTCATGCAATCGGGCAAAGAGCTCAAGGAAGTGACGTTGGATGCCGCAAGCATTAAGTTTGCCGGTCAGTTCCTGACGACCAAAGCCGGCGACAAACAACTCAAACCCGGCTCGATTATTCGTGTTTCGGCAGTCAAAGACAGCTGGACCCTGTCGCAAATCCCCGAGGTTCAAGCAGGCTTTATCAGTGCGGAATTCGAAACAGGTGCCGTGCGTGCGCTCGTGGGCGGCTTTGACTTTTATCTCAATATGTTCAACCACGTCACGCAGGCGTTGCGTCAGCCGGGGTCGTCCTTTAAACCCTTTATCTACTCGGCCGCGTTGGACAAAGGATTTAATGCAGCAACCATCATCAACGATGCCCCGATTTTTATCGATCCCCGCTACACCGGGGGCGAGTTGTGGGAGCCGCGCAATTACGACAATCGATTTGACGGTCCCATGTCCTTGGCCATGGGCTTGAAAAAGTCCAAAAACCTTGTGTCCATTCGCGTCATGCAAGCCATCGGTGCGCGTTACGCCCAAGAGTACGTGAGCAAATTCGGATTCCTGCCTTCGCGCACGCCGGCGCAGCTCACCACGGCTTTGGGTGCCGGATCCACCACCCCCTGGGAAATGGTGGCGGCATTTTCCATCTTTGCCAACGGCGGCTATCGCGTCAAGCCTTATTTGATCGATCGCGTCACCGACAGTGACGGCAAGGTGCTCATGCGCGTGAAAAATCCCAAAGCAGGCGACGAACGCATTCGCGCTATCGACGATCGCAACGCCTTTATCATGCACACGCTTTTGAATGCCGTCGCGACCGACAGAGGTGCGACGGCAGCCCGCGCCTATCGCGAACTCAAGCGCTCGGACATCGGCGGCAAGACCGGTACGACCAACAATGCCCATGACGCCTGGTTTGCGGGTTATGCCGGCAAACTCACGGCCGTGGGTTGGATGGGATACGATCAGATGCGCCCGCTGGGATCGAGCGAAACGGGCGGCGGCTTGGTTTTGCCGATCTGGCTTGACTATATGAAAACGGTTTTGAAAGACGAGCCGATTTATCGTCGCCGCCAGCCTTCAAGCGTCGTCTTGATTAACGGCACCTACTACTATGCCGACAGCGTCGATCAGTCCGTACGAGACGTACCGCTCAACGGTCAAATTAAAGAAAAAAATCTGGATCGCGACATTTTGCGCGATCAGATTTTCTAACTGTCGCGTCGATCAAGCGCCGTCGCTCGAAAAGCTACGGCGCTTTCAGTTCGATCGTCTCTTGGCAGGCGAAGCTTAGCGCTTCGTTCAAAGCCTGCCAGAAAGTTTGACCGCCGCGGGTGTTGACCCACTGACCGTCTTTGCATTCAAAATGCAAGCCGCCCTTGCGGCTTGCCACCCACATCTGAAAAGTCGGAGTATGACGATTGATCACCACCTGTTCGCCGCTATCGGCCTCAAGGGTCAAAACATTGCCGGCACGCGTTGCGTCGACGTCAAGACCAGCGGCATCGACGGCATCTTCGACGGATTGCATGAGGACTTCGGTTGCCTCAATAAACTGAGTTTCGTTCATAATTAACACTATTGAAAAAAAATTCCCAAAAAAAGGGTTCGGGAGGTCAAATCGCCATGTTACGCAAACTTTTTGCTCTTGTCTGTGTCTTGAGTCTGTCTGCTTGCGGACTCAAAGGCTCATTGTATCTGCCGGAAAAGAATCCGACACCGGCACCGATGTCCACGCCGAGCGCGCAAGTGCAAGCGGCCGATACCGCCGCCCCATAAACAAAATCCATTCCTTGCCCCTGACTTCAACAAAAACAATAAACTCAAAATGCTGGAACAAAATTTCACGCACACCGGCTTTTGCCGCAAAGACGGCGCGCTTTACTGCGAATCGTTGCCTGTCGTCGATCTTGCCCGTCAATACGGCACCCCCCTTTACGTGTATTCTCATGCAGCTTTGAAAGCGCGCATCGACGACTGGGCGGCAGGCGTTGCCGGCACCTCCAATCGCGTTTTTTATGCCATGAAGGCCAATGCCAACTTGGCGATTTTGCAACTGTTTGCGCAAGCAGGCTTCGGCTTTGACATTGTGAGTGCCGGGGAACTCGCCCGAGCTCTGGCTGCCGGCGCAAAAGGAGAAAACATCGTTTATTCCGGCGTGGGCAAAACCGTCGAGGACATCAAAGCCGCGTTGCTCGCTCAAGTGCACTGCTTTAACGTCGAAAGCGTTGCCGAACTTGATCGCATCAACGAAGTGGCGGGACAGATGGGGGCGATCGCACCGATTTCGTTGCGCGTCAATCCCGACGTCGACGCCAAAACCCATCCCTATATTTCCACGGGGTTGAAAAATAACAAGTTCGGCGTGGCCTTTGACATTGCCGTCGACGTTTACAAAAAAGCGCAGGCCTTACCCAATGTTCGCATCACGGGGATTGATTGCCATATCGGCAGTCAAATCACCGAACTCGAACCCTTTGTGCACGCCGCAGACAAACTGCTTGATTTGGTCGAAGCGCTCAAGCGCGAAGGCATCGAACTCGACCATATCGATTTCGGCGGCGGCTTGGGCGTACGCTATGCCGATGAAACGCCGCCCACGGCCAAAGAATTGATTGCCGCCGTTTCCGAGCGCGTTGCCGCACGAGGCTTTTCCGGCTTATCGCTTTACTTCGAACCGGGGCGTTCTTTGGTGGCCGATGCCGGCGCACTCGTGATGACCGTGCAATACCTCAAACCCACGGCAGCAAAAAATTTCTGTATCGTCGACGCAGGTATGAACGACATGATTCGCCCGACGCTTTATCAAGCCGTCATGCCTTTGATCAATGCCGCGGACTGTCAGGATGCGCCGATGACTTGGGACGTGGTGGGGCCCATTTGCGAAACGGGCGACTTCTTGAGCAAAAACGAAACGCTTGCCGTACGTCAGGGCGATGTATTGGTAATGCTGGCTGCCGGTGCCTACGGCATGTCGATGGCAAGCAACTACAACGCACGCGGCAGAGCCGCCGAAGTTTTGGTCAAGGACGATCGCTCTTGGCTCGTGCGTCGCAGAGAAACGCCTGCCGACATCATGGCGTTGGAAACAACCGTACCCGAACTATAAGGGTTTACCATTAGCGTTGGCGCAAATAATACATTTGCCGATGAAAACAAGGTAAACTAAGTTAACGCTGGGTTCGTCAAGAGCCCGGCGTTTTTCGTGTCCGGACACTTGATTTGGTGCCCGCTCTTATTGGAGACCGATTCGTCATGCATATCGAAAATGAAATCAAACTTGACTTTAAAGACGTTCTGATTCGCCCCAAGCGCTCCACGCTCACGAGCCGCAGTCAGGTGGATATCACGCGCGAAATCAAATTCCGTTGGTCTCCGGAAAAGTTCAATGCCATTCCGATCATCGCCGCCAATATGGATACCACAGGCACCTTCGAAATGGCGCGTGCCTTGGGCGCTCACGGCATGATGACGGCCTTGCACAAGCACTACAGCCCCGAAGAATACGTGCGCTTTTTCCAAGCACTGGAACGCAAATCCGATGCGTTTTACTCCTTGGGCATCGGTCAAGCCGAATGGGATCAGTTCACGCAGGTGATGAAGGTGGCGGGCGACGCCATCCGCTACGTCTGTATCGACGTGGCCAACGGTTATACCGAAGCATTTGTGAGCTTTGTGAAAAAGATGCGCGAAGCTTATCCGGACATCGTCATCATGGCCGGTAACGTTGTCACAGGCGACATGACCGAAGAATTGGTTCTTGCCGGCGCCGACATCGTCAAGGTCGGTATCGGTCCGGGCTCGGTGTGCACCACTCGTAAAATGACCGGAGTGGGCTATCCGCAGTTGTCCGCCATTATCGAATGTGCCGATGCCGCCCACGGTCTGGGCGGTCGAATTTGTGCCGACGGCGGCTGCACCCGCCCGGGCGATGTGGCCAAAGCTTTCGGTGGCGGCGCCGACTTCGTGATGTTGGGCGGCATGTTTGCCGGTCACGAAGAAAGCGGCGGAGAAGTCGTGGAAAAAGACGGCAAGAAACTGCGTGCCTTCTACGGCATGAGCTCCAAGGCCGCCATGGACAAATATTCGGGCGGTGTGGCCAAGTATCGCGCAGCCGAAGGCAAGATCGTCTACATCGAAGACCGAGGCCCCGTGGAACAGACCTGCCAGGATATTTTGGGCGGCGTACGCAGCGCCTGCACCTATGTGGGCGCCCGCAAACTCAAGGAGTTAACCATGCGCACCACCTTCGTTCGCGTGACCCAACAGCTCAATGAAGTTTTCGGCAAGTCTTAATCACCGAAGATCTCCATGCAAGAAAAGCGCCGAGGATTTTTCCTGCGGCGCTTTTATTTTTTAACTGGCGGAGGAATTCGAAGCCATCGCCTCTTGTTTGGGCGTCACGCCGAAAAATCCCTTGTAGTCGCTTGCGAATTGACTCGTGCTGGCGTATCCCAGCTCAAAAGCAACGGAAGAAACCGCCTTTTGCCCCAAAGCCAATGCTCGTCTTGCTTCATGCAAGCGCAACTCTTTTTGATAGCGCAACGGAGAGCACCCGGTAAACGCTTTAAAGTGTCGATGGAAACTGGCCGGCGACATATTCACGCGATTGGCCAACTCCTCCATATTGATGCTTTGCCGGAAGTTTTCTCGAATGATCGTGACGGCTTGGGCTATCTGATTGGCTCTTGTGCCGTAGGCATGAACCGAACGAATCGAAGGTCCCATATCGCTTAACAACAATCGCGCATGAATTTCCCGCTTAATGATCGGCGCCAACAATTGGATTTCTTCCGGCCGATCGGCCAAATCCAACAGACGCATAAAGTTTTCCGCCAAAGTGTCCGGACACTTTTCCACCAACAGAGTTCGAACATCTTCGCAGTTGTTGACCTGCCCGTTTTGCGCCATTTCCAAGGCCAAATCCGTCAACAATGCCCGATCCAAATCAAGCACCAACGAAACGAAGGGCTTTTCCGGACTGGCGTTTTCAATGACGCTGTCGGTCGGAATATCGATGCAATTGACCACGCAATCGCCTGCACCGTATTCGACATTTCTCCCGTTGAGCGTCTTGGACTTTCGCCCCTGCAAAATGACGCTCACGAATCGATTGAGAAAAAGTCGCGCTTCTCCGACTTGCGTTCTGCACACCGCATGAAAGCCGGGAATGCCGGTGTCGTTAAAACCGATTTTGACAATCTTTCGTTGTGCGGCAGCCAACAAAGCCGCATATACCTCTTGACGCTTTTCCTGTTGCATTGATTCAATCCCGCATAAACCTTTCATCGGCAAGAGCGGCAAACATTCTCGCAGTCTCGCTCTTGGTCTGCCTTCATTATAGGTTTGTCCGTCTCATCAATCTTTCAAAATTCTCTTATTTCGATTCGATTGAGAGAATTTCGATATTTTCTGATCGGATCGCATCTCAAGCGCCAACCCCATCTCGTTAAAGTTTCAGTCATCAAAAACCAACTTCTTCGGGAGATCCGCCATGATCAAACAACTCGTTACCGTTGCTTCCATCGGTTGCGCCCTCGGCCTGGGCAATGTCTCACATGCCGAAAACTTGGATCACACGATCGTTCACGCAGGCGACACACCCTCACGCGTGGGCGGCCACAATACATTTACCGGCGCCGTTCGCCACGACTCCGTTGCCAAGGCCGACGAAAACAGTCACTACACGGTTTCCGTCGTAACGTTCGAACCCGGTGCCCGCACATTCTGGCACAGCCACCCGGCAGGACAGCGCATGCTGGTCGTTTCCGGCAAGGGTTTGGTCGGCACCCCCGACGGCAAGGTTCGCATCATTCGCCAAGGCGACAATGTTTGGTGCCCGCCGGGCTTAAAACACTGGCACGGCGCATCGCCCGAAACGGCAATGGCCCACCTCGTGCTCACCAACGTCAAAGACGGTAAAAACGTCACTTGGATGGAAGAAGTGTCTGACGCCGACTACAAGAAAACACCTGAAAACAACTGATACCGCCTGTCACTCACTAAGGATACTGCCATGAAAAAGCTTATGACCGCCATCGGTTTGTCTGCCGCCCTCTTCGCTTGTAGCGGTAGCGCACAAGCCGCCGATCTCTCCGCCAAACAAGCCGGCATTGTGGCCATCGCCGCTCAAACGGCCGTGGGCGACTTGGAAAAACTTCGCACGGAACTTGTCAAGGGACTCGAGGCCGGCTTAACTGTCAACGAAATCAAAGAAGTGTTGGTGCAGCTTTACGCTTACACGGGGTTCCCGCGCAGTTTGAACGGTATTAACACCTTTATGAAAGTCATCGACGAGCGCACCAAAGCCGGCATTAAGGACCCGGTCGGCAAAGAAGCATCGCCCTTGCCGGCAAACATTGATAAAGACGCCTACGGTGCGCGTATGAGAGCCGATCTGGGCGGCAGAAAGGAAATTCCGCCGGCGGCCGGCTATCAGCTTTTTGCACCCGCAATCGACACCTTCTTAAAGGAGCACCTCTTTTGCGACATCTTTATTCGCGACAACCTCGATCATCAGAGTCGAGAACTGGCCACCATCGGCGCGCTGGCGGCCATGACCGGTACCCAGGGTCAGTTGGTCTTTCACATGAATGCCGCTATGAATACAGGCACCGATGAAAACCAAATGAAACAGTTTGTCGAAGTCATCGGTCGACAGATCAATGCGACACAACAAGCTTCGGCCCAAAGCGTACTCGATCGCGTTCTCAAGCAACGCGCTGCAAAGAAGTAAGGAAAAGCCATGCGCCCCATCTTTTCTCTTTTGACACTGTCACTCGGTCTGTCGTCCGCTTTGGCCGTTGCCGCGCCCAAAGTGGCTTTACCCGACTATTCAAACTGGGTGCTTTACCACACATCGGATCGCGGCTCGGTCATCGAGGACATGTACGCACCCAAAGAGCTCATCAACACGATGCAGACTGCCGAAACCTTTCCTTACGGCGCACGTATTTTGCTCGTCGAATACTTTGCCGACTCCGGCACCAAGGCCGGTGTCAGACGCTACATCGTCATGCAAAAAGAAAAGGGATGGGGTGCCGACTACGCCTCGAACCTTCGCAACGGCGAATGGGAATATCAGGCCTATCACGGCAACAAAGTTCCCTTTACCGAGTCCGAAGACCCGGTCAGCCGCTGCTTGTCTTGCCATATAAGCGCCAAAGCCAACGACTACGTTTATTCGCTCGACGAACTGCGCGCTCATGCACGCCAATAAACCGATTTAAAAATCACAGGGAGATTAAAAATGAATCGTCGCCAATTTCTGCAAACTTCGTCCGCTTTGGGGGTGGCCGCCGGACTTGTCAATACCTCTCAGGCAGCCGAAGCTTTACCCAAAGCCAAAGTCACCGACGGGGACAATTTTTACAAAAGCGACAAAGTCGTTGAAAAGACCGTGCGCTTTCACAATCTCTACGGCATGCAGCTGACAGGTTCTCTGTTTACGCCCAAAACGCTTCAAAACGGCGCCAAAGCTCCCGCCTTAGTCATCAGTCATCCCTTTGCCGCCGTTCGTCAACAAGCAGCTGTTTTGTACGCGACAAAGCTTGCCGAAAGAGGCTTCGTGACTCTGGCTTTCGACCACACGTTTTGGGGTGAAAGCGACGGCTATCCGCGAGGCGCGGTTCTGCCCGATATGTATGTCGAAAACTTCAGTGCCGGCGTCGACTATCTCGGCATGCTCGACAACGTCGATCGCAATCGCATCGGTGCGTTGGGCATATGCGCCAGCGGCGCATTTGCCGTCGCGGCAACCAAAATCGATCCGCGCATTCGTGCTTTGGCCGTCGTGAGCATGTATGACATGGGAGAATATTTCCGAAACGGTGTAGCAGGCGACAGACCGAAGTCGCGCCGCGACGCCGATCTCAAGAAGGCGGCACAGGATCGCTGGACGATGTATGAAACGGGCAAACCCGTTTACGGTCCCGGCCAGAACGATCCGGTATTCGTCGAAATGGCCGAGTCCAACGACTACTATCGAACCGAACGCGGTTTCTATGCCCCCAACGATCGCCGTACGGTACCGGCAGCTTATGCCAAGTTTGCAAACTTCTATCCGTTTAACGACATCGAATCCATTTCGCCGCGCCCTATCCTCTTTGTCGCCGGCGACAAGGCACCGTCACGTTGCTACACTGAAACGGCATACAATCGCGCTGCACAACCCAAAGAACTCGTTTGGGTCAAGGGCGCCAACCGCACCGATTTGTATGATCGCGCGGGCTTAATTCCCTGGAATCGTCTCGGCGAATTCTTCACCAAGAATCTGGCTTAAGCAACCTCGGCAAACAGCACACCAAAAAAAGACCCCGCGCTCCGAATGAAGGAGTTGCGGGGCAAAACCTATTCTGTACCAGAGTAGGAGATTGAGATCGCGTTATATTACCGAGTATCTCCCACCAGATCAATAGGCTTTATGTCATAAAAAGAAACCGGGTGTAACAAAGATGTGACGACCCCGGTCTGTCTCAGCCGATATGCAAAAAGAGTCGTTTGGCAGCGCTCCAGCCTTCAGTAGGTTTTGCGGTAAAACCCGATTGGGAAAAACGACGCCAGCGTCCCTCGACAAAACTCATCATCAAATTCGCATGCATGGAGATATTGGTATCGGCGGCAATCTCACGCTCGATAATGGCAAGTTTGAGGGACTGTCTCATACTCGTTTCCGCTTTGGCGATGATGCGCAAAATACGTTCGGCCACTGCAGCATCTTCATAGACCAGCGCTTCTCCGGTTAACAAACGTGTCAGCCCCGGATTGGCTTCCGCAAAGCTCAAAAGCACCTGCATTTTGGCAATAGCGCGCTCGCGCATCGACAAGCCAGACTTGGCATCGATTTCGGAACACATGGCGGAAACGGCAGAATCGCAAAAATCGGCTATGCCAGAGAGAATCTCGGCTTTATTCTTGAAATGACGATAGAGACAAGCCTCGGAAACGCCCACGGAAGAAGCGATTTCCTTGGTAGTGAACTTCTCCTGTTTGCGCTCCGACAAAAGCTTCACGACGGCCTCCATGATCTCCTGGCGTCGATTAGCACCGCTACGATATTGTCTGCGGACAATCGGTTCCTCAGGCTCGGGCGGTGTAAGAGAGAAAATGTCGGTCATGTGTTTTTGAGAAGTTTTACAAGTACGGAAACGGGCTAATCTTACAAGAAGAAATGCCGATTTTCGTGCCCAAATATCGCAAATTCACTGGAAATAGTTTTTCTCAAAAACACAAAACCCCCGACACGGTTAAATGTCGAGGGTTTTGCTTAATTTAAAAGCCTGG
>CALKKK010000112.1 GCA_937995395.1 uncultured Sutterella sp.
GGCAATAGCCGTCGAGCGCGACAGGAAGTTGGCCGAGCCGGTGGCACCGAACAAGGAACCGGAAGCGCCGGAACCGAAAGCGGCACCCAAATCGGCACCCTTACCGTGCTGCAACAGCACCAGAATAATGACGGCAATCGCCGCAATGATTTGCACAACGATTGCAATGCTCATCAACATCTGCATTTTTTATTTCTCTACCGTAAGAAATCAAACAAACTTGAACCCACCATCATGCAACGCAGATGGCATAAAAATCTTCACTCTTTAACGCGGCTCCGCCGATCAATCCGCCGTCGATATCTTCTTGGGCAAAAAGTTCGGCCGCATTTTCGGGCTTGACGCTGCCGCCGTAAAGGATTTGCAACCCCATTGCCGTTTCCTTGCAGAAACGCGCAACAAGTTCGCGCAAGGCGGCATGCACGGCCTGAGCCATTTCGGGCGTGGCGCTCTTACCCGTGCCGATGGCCCAAACGGGCTCATAGGCGACGGCGCAGTCTTTCAGAGCTGCAACACCGACTTCGTGAATCACGGCCGTCAACTGTTCTTCGACGACACGCAAAGTCTGGCTCGATTCGCGCTCTTGTAAGCTTTCGCCCACGCAAATCACGGGCTTTAAACCGGCAGCCAAGGCAGCCTTGACTTTGGCGGCCACCGTTTCGTTCGTTTCACCGAACAAGGAACGGCGTTCGCTGTGCCCCACGATCACCCAACGGGCACCGATATCGGAGAGCATCTCAGCGCTCACTTCTCCGGTGTATGCCCCTGCCGGGTATTGGCTCACGTTTTCGGCACCGAGCGCAACGCACGAACCCTTTAAAAGTTCTGCCATCTGAGCCAGGTACACGAAAGGCGCACAAACCGCGACTTCGCAACGAGGCGTTTCTTTGGACGCAAAACCTTCGACCCAAACCTTGTTGGCTTGGCTCGAACCGTTCATTTTCCAATTGGCAATCACCAAACGCTGTCGGCTCATTGCCTTTCCTCCTTAGAAGTCGTTAACCGATGAATTTTACATGAATCGGGCTTCATTCACCCAATTCACGAAAAAGCATTTCCCGAAAATTTCGAAAACTCCGACAGGCGTCAGACGCCTTTTCGGAGTTTTTCGTTTGTCCTCGGAGGGCCAGATCGGCACCTCCGAGACACTTGAGGCATTAAGCCGAGACGGTGTCGCCTTCGACGTCGTTGAGCAATGCCTTCATGGACAAGCGCACGCGGCCTTTGTCGTCAAAGCCGATGACCTTGACGCGCACCGTCTGACCTTCTTCGAGGTAGTCGGACACCTGGTTGACGCGTTCGTTGGCGATCTGGCTGATGTGCAACAGACCGTCCTTGCCCGGCAACAGGCTGAGGATGGCGCCGAAGTCCAAAATCTTCTGAACGGTGCCTTCGTAGACCTTGCCGACTTCGAGTTCGGCGGTGATGTCTTCGATACGCTTCTTGGCGATCATGGCCTTTTCGGTGTCGTTGGAAGCAATCGTGACCATGCCGTCGTCTTCGATGTTGATCTGGCAGCCGGTTTCTTCGCACAAAGCGCGGATGGTGGCGCCGCCCTTACCGATCACGTCGCGGATCTTTTCGGGGTTGATCTTCAAGGACAGCAGACGCGGAGCCCAAACGGACAGTTCCTTGGCGCCGTCGCCTGCCATTTCGTGCATCTTGCCGAGGATGTGCATGCGGCCTTCGTGAGCCTGGGCCAAAGCGGCCTGCATGATTTCGGCGGTGATGCCTTCGATCTTAATATCCATCTGCAAAGCGGTCACGCCGTTTTCGGTACCGGCCACCTTGAAGTCCATATCGCCCAAGTGGTCTTCGTCACCGAGAATGTCAGTGAGAACGGCAAACTTGTTGCCTTCCTTGATCAAACCCATGGCAACGCCGGCCACGTAGTCCTTCAAGGGAACGCCGGCGTCGAGCATCGACAAGCAGCCGCCGCAAACGGAAGCCATGGAGCTCGAACCGTTGGATTCGCAGATTTCGGACACGACGCGAATGGAATAGTTGAATTCTTCCTGCGTGGGCAACACGGCCTTCAAAGCACGCTTGGCCAAACGACCGTGACCGATTTCACGACGCTTGGGGCTGCCGACGCGGCCGGTTTCACCGGTGGCAAACGGCGGCATGTTGTAGTGCATGATGAAGCGATCGCGGCTTTCGCCCATGACGCTGTCGATGATCTGTTCGTCCTGCTTGGTGCCCAAGGTGGTCAAAACCAAAGCCTGGGTTTCGCCGCGGGTGAACAAAGCCGAACCGTGGGTGCGCGGCAAAATCGACTGACGGATTTCGATCGGACGAACCGTACGGGTGTCGCGGCCGTCTATACGGGGCTTGCCTTCCAAAATGTTGGAGCGAACGATGTTGGCTTCCATTTCAAAGAGGATACCGTGCACTTCGTTCATGTCGGGTGCGTCTACGTCAGCAGCTTCGGCTTCTGCAACCAAAGCGGCTTCGACTGTTTCGTACACTTCGCGAAGCTTGTCGTTGCGCTGTTGCTTGGAGCGGATCGTATAGGCTTCTTCGAGACCGGCCTGAGCCAATTCCTTAACGCGAGCGATCAAGGTTTCGTTCTTCGGAGCAGGCTGCCAATCCCAAGCGGGCTTGCCGGCTTCTTCGGTCAATTCGTTGATAGCGTTGATGGCAACCTGCATCTGAGCGTGACCGAACATGACGGCTTCGAGCATCGTCTTTTCGGGCAGGCAATCTGCTTCGGATTCAACCATCAACACGGCGCGTTCGGTACCGGCCACAACCAAGTCCAAACGGCTGTCCTTCAACTGAGTCACGGTCGGGTTCACGACGAATTCGTCGTTGATGTAAGCCACGCGGCAAGCGCCGATCGGGCCCTTGAACGGGATGCCGGAAACGGTCAAAGCAGCGGAAGCGCCGATCATGGAAGCGATATCGGGATCGATTTCCGGATCCACGGACAAAACGTGAATGATGACCTGAACTTCGTTAAAGAACCCGTCCGGGAAAAGCGGACGAATCGGACGATCGATCAGGCGGCTCGTCAAAGTTTCCTTTTCAGAGGGACGGCCTTCGCGCTTGAAGAAACCGCCGGGGAACTTGCCGGCTGCGTAGGTCTTTTCGATGTAATCGACCGTCAACGGGAAGAAGTCCTGACCGGGCTTGGTTTCTTTCTTGGCAACGACGGTTGCCAAAACAACCGTGTCGCCCATCTGGCAGAGCACGGCACCGGTAGCCTGGCGAGCGATTTCGCCGGTCGTGAGCGTCACTTCGTGAGCGCCGAACTGGAAAGTCTTGGAGACTTTATTAAACATGGACATGAGTCTAATTTCCTTCAAACTCTTTGCCTCCAAGGGAATTCTTTTTTAACCTCAGTTTGCCTAGTGAGTTCTTTTCAAACTCGCGGCACGCTGCGGCACAGAGCCTTTGCCAACAGTCTCAAAAGAGCTGTGTCGCAACGCGCGAACCTTTCGGGGCAACATCGGTCGATTTTTTTAGAAAATCCCTTTTCTCGGAGGCGATTTATCAAAGCCCGAATACAAATTTACGGCCCGTTTACCAAAGCAAACAGGCCGTAAAAATTCGCATCGGATTACTTACGCAGATTCAATGCGTCGATCAACTTGCGATAAGCGGCGACGTCCTTGCCCTTGAGGTAGTCAAGGAGCTTACGACGGCGGCTGACCATCTTCAAGAGACCGCGACGGGAGTGGTGATCCTTCTTGTGTTCCTTGAAGTGACCCGTCAAAGAGTTGATGCGGGCGGTCAACAAAGCGACCTGAACTTCGGGGGAACCCGTATCGCCGGGCGTACGGGCAAACTGGGCAACCACTTCTGCCTTGTTAATTTCGTTAGACATTGAATGCACCTATGAATATTGGCGTTTTAAACATGCGGTACGAGTGTCATCGCCCGTACCGTGACGAAAGACGTCATTGTACCGATTTAGCCTAAAAAATCAATACGTTTACGTAAAAAATTCGACCCGAGCGAATCTTCTCACTCGGGTCTGAAGTTTGAGAAACCGTGTCAACCGATTACACGGCGTGCTGAGCGTTCTTGGGCTCGTCGCTGGCCAATTTGCTCAAGGCATTGAGATAAGCCTTGGCGGAAGCGGCGATCACGTCGGGATCGGCACCCACGCCGTTGACAATACGACCGGCCTTGGACAAGCGAACCGTCACGTCGCCTTGGCTGTCGGTACTGCCGGTGATGGCGTTGACAGAGTAAAGCATCATTTCGGCACCGGAATTGACGAGCGCTTCGATGGCCTTAAAGGTGGCATCCACCGGGCCGTTACCCGTGGCACTCGAAGTCTTTTCCACACCGTCTTCCATCCACACGATGGTAGCCTTGGGTTGTTCGCCCGTTTCGGACTCTTGGCGCAGGCTCACGAATTCATAGTGATCGTGCTTCTTGCCGTCGACGCTCCCCTTAAACAGGGCTTGAATGTCTTCGTCGAAAATCTGACTCTTGCGATCGGCCAAGTCCTTAAAGCGCATGAAGGCTTCGTTGAGATCGGCTTCGCTTGCCAGAGGAATGCCCAATTCCTTGACGCGCTGACGGAAGGCGTTACGCCCCGAGAGTTTGCCAAGAATAATCTTGTTAGCAGACCAACCCACATCTTCGGCGCGCATGATTTCATAGGTTTCGCGGCTCTTTAACACGCCGTCTTGGTGAATGCCCGAGGCGTGTGCAAAGGCGTTGGCACCGACCACGGCCTTGTTGGGCTGAATCGGGAAACCCGTAATAGAGCTCACGAGTTTGGAGGCCGGAACAATCTGTTCGCAGTTGATCCCCGTTTCCAAATCGAAGTAGTCGCGGCGAGTGCGCACGGCCATCACGACTTCTTCGAGAGCGCAGTTGCCGGCGCGTTCTCCCAGACCGTTGATCGTACATTCGATCTGACGAGCACCGCCCACCTTAACGCCTGCCAAGGAGTTGGCGGTGGCCATGCCAAGATCGTTGTGGCAGTGCACCGACCAGATGGCCTTGTCCGAATTGGGCACGCGTTCGCGCAGATCGCGCAGGAAGGCGCCATAAAGTTCGGGGGTTGCATAACCCACGGTATCCGGAATATTCACGGTCGTGGCACCTGCAGCAATCACGGCTTCGCAAATACGAGCCAGGAAGTCCAAATCGGAACGATAGCCGTCTTCGGCGGAAAATTCGATATCGTCGGTATAAGCGCCGCAGGCCTTGACGGCTTCAACCGCACGTTCAAAGACCTGCTCGGGCGTCATGCGCAACTTCATTTCCATGTGCACGGGACTCGTGGCAATGAAGGTATGAATGCGACGACGTTCGGCCGGTGCAATAGCTTCGCCGGCGCGCTGAATATCCTTGAGATTGGCGCGAGAAAGCGAACAAACGGTACTGTTTTTAACGTGACGCGCGATCTGATTGATGGCTTCGAAGTCGCCCTGAGAGCTTGCGGCAAAGCCGGCTTCCATCACATCCACGCCCAATCGTTCCAGCTGCAAAGCGATGCGAAGTTTTTCTTCCTGAGTCATGGAAGCGCCGGGACTTTGTTCGCCGTCGCGCAGTGTCGTATCGAAAATGACTAAACGGTCGGTCATAGATGTTCTCCAAAACAATAGCGGGCGCATAATTCTCTTTTTATTGCGCCTATTCGACTGAGTTTACATTTTGACAGTGGCTTTCGCCTGCGCTTTGCGATTGTTACCGAGAAGTTTTGACGAAACTCGCCATCTTCTAGGCAAAAGACTCTAATCCTTTCGGGCGGATTCTGCGATTTCGGTCGCTTGCTCGGTTTTTTCGGCATTAAATGCCCGCAAGGACGCCAAGACACCGGCCACCAATAGCACCATGCCCAATGTCATGCTCCAAGAGGGCCACGCCATTCTGAGAATATGCGCATAGATGACGGCAAAGATCGTTTCAAACACGATCATTTGACCTGCCAAAGCGGTGGGAAGACGTTGGCTCATGGCGTTCCAAAGCACGATACCGAGCCATGAGCAAAGAATGCCGGAACCTGCCGCAATCAAAATAAACCACAGCGGATCGGGCCCCAACAGAGGCGTGCCCGGAGCGTCTTGTATCCACAGCGTGAGATAAAGAATGACGGCAAAAGGCAATGTCGTCAAACCTTGCGCCGTCGACCATGAGCGCGGCGAGCGTTTGGGATTGGCCAAGAGCCAGTCGGCATTTCGAATCGGATACCACGTCCAGATGAGTAAAGCCAATATCCCCATCAAAACCCCGAACCAGAACTTGGCTGCGCCGTTTTGACCGGCTTCTAGCACCAACTCGAATTCGGTGATGTTGGCGACCACCAACCCCACGGAAATCAAAACGAGCCCCGGTGCCAGTCGACTCCACGGAATGTGTGCACCGTTATGACGATTTCTCAGATTGCTCACTACGGCCACGAGCACCGGAATCACGGCCATACACATGCCTGCCAAAGGCGCCCCCGCATTTTGAATGCACTGAATCAAACACCAGTAGTAGACGATGTTACCGAAAATGCCGAGTTTGCTCACAAAGAGCCAATCGGACAGTTTGTAGTGACGAAATTCTTTCCAATCGGCCCAAACCAAAGGAGCGGCAATGATACCGAAACCCACAAAGCGCCCGGCCGCAATATAGACCGGATCGTACTGCGGCAACAACAGGGGAACGAGATACACCAACCCCCAAAGCATGCAAGCGATCAACCCGTAAACAACACCGGCAAACATGGATTTCGAACTCCGCTCGTAGCAAAAAAGACAAACGCCGAGTCAGTACGAATTCGGACTCGACGCATCAAACTTGAGAGCGTATTGTCTCAAAGCGTTCGAGTGCTTGCAAGCGGATATCGTACAAACGATTTGTTGTCGCAAAAATTCGCCTGCCTTCCCTACCCCTGATACAATAGTCGTTCGGCGGCGCAAACCTCACGATGTCTTCGGACATACATAGCCTCCTTTAAGCTGTTGAACATTGTTTGCGTCGCCTTTGTCACAGAACATTTTCATTAAAGAGAAGACGAATATGTCACAAGCTCAGCCCTTAACCGAGTGGTTCCGTCACGTCCCCGAAGACAAATGGTTGCGCGATCCTGCGCAAAGCAAAGCCGATGCCGAAGCCATCTGGACGCATTTGGGACTTGAACCCGGCGTGAAGATTTTCGAATGCCCGTGCAACAAGGCCGACTTAAGCTTCCCCTTGGCACGCAAGGGTGCCGTCGTCGAAGGGCTTGAGTTCAATGCTCACTTCGTTGCCGCTGCCAAGAACAAATTCCAGCGTGCGGGTCTGGCCGGTACTTTCCGCAGCGCCGATATGCGCACGGCCGAATTCCCGCAGAATATGGATGTTGTGCTCAACTGGGCAAGCTCCTTCGGGTTCTTTTCTGACGCCAATAACGCCGAACTCGTCAAGCGTTTCTTTGGCGCTTTGGCTTCGGGCGGTACGCTCTTGATTGAAGTCTCCAACCCCTATCGCGTTATTGCCGGGGAAGCGAGCCGCATCATCGCCTCGGGTGAAATGTTGGCCGAAACGTGGGACGCCGAAACGCACCGCGCTTGCGTGACGTTCCCTGCCACGGAATTCCGCGGCCCGGTCTCGGCAAGCGTTCGCATCTACACGCCCGAAGAATTCAAAGAAATTCTTTCGGCCGCGGGCTTTGTCGATATCGAATTCTTCGCTCAGAGCTTTGCTCCCTTTGACGAAAAATCCTCTCGCTTGATCGTGATGGCTAAAAAACCCTAACATTTAAGCGAATTGCCTGTTTTTTTCAATGCCAGCGAACGCTGATTATCAGTATTCACTGGCATTTGTTTTTAACGTTCGTCGCAACGAAACTCAAATTTATTTGTCTGTCGGCAAAGCTTACTTTTGCTTACTGTCTTTGGATCCGATTTTTACGTAGGATACATTGAAAATTATCGCAATTGCGCTAGTATGGTTCTATCTACACGAAATTTGAGGGACATACCATGCGTATTATCAAACCCGTTATCGGCATTGCGGCCTTAGTGGGTATTTATGCCGCCGCCGGTTACGTCGGCGTTCCCTTCGGCGTTCGCTGGGCCGTAAACAACTATCTGCCCGATGCTATGGGCGGTCGTAACGCATACGTCGAGGACGTCACATTCAATCCCTGGACTTGGCAATTCGATCTCAAGGGCTTGAGAATCGAGTCGGCCAATCGTCCGGAAAATCATGTTCTAGACTTGGAAAGTCTCTCGACCAAGGTGAGTTTCGCTTCCGTTACACAAATGGCTCCCATTGTCGATTTTATCGATGTTTCGGGTCTGCACGTTCAGCTCACTGCCAACGAAAAGAACAATGAGGAAACGGCACAAAAGGTGGAAGAAACGTCTTCTGCATCCAAATCGCTACCCACCTTCAGTCTTTCGAACATTCGTGTGACCGATAGTTCGGTGCGCTTTACCAATCCCAAAGCTGGAGCAGCGGTTAACGTCACCGATATCAACTTCGAGCTTCCCGTCATTTCCACTTTGCCGACGGCCTCCACGGGTGCCATTGCCCCCAAGTTAAGCTTAAAGGTCGACGGCACGCCCATCTCGGCCACCGGCACCGTCAAGGCAGACGCCGCGACGCTGGCGTTAAACATTGCCGATTTGGATGTGGCCAAGATCTTAAAAGCCGTGCCGGTCACGATTCCGGTCGACGTGCGCTCGGCACGGCTGACTACCGTTCTGGATTTGGACTTTGCAATGCCAAAAAACGGCACCACGGCTTTGACCGTCAAAGGCACGGTGCAGGCCAAGCAGGTTGACGTCAGAGCCGATAACGGCAAAACGACTGCCAAAGTCGACAACTTCTCCACGCAAATCGATCTGTTTGATCTGGCCAAACAAACCGTCAACATCAAGCGCATTGAAATTGTGAAACCTGCAATCGTGACGACGATTGCCAGCCAGTCGACCGGTAAAGCAAGCAGTACGGCGACAACGGATACGAAGGCTTCTAGTTCCTCGGCTTGGAATTGGTCGGTTTCCGAAGCCGAAATTGCCGGCGGCTCGCTCAAAGTCACAGACTCGTCTTTGAAGCCCGCTTCGTCCCTGTCGGTGACGGCCATCAATTTGAAAGCCAACAACTTCTCGTCGAAAAACGGCGCCACCGGCAACTATTCGGCCAGTGCCAAGGTCGCGGGCGGCTCATTGGACAGCACGGGCAAGCTCACTTTGACCCCGTTGGCCGTCAATGCCACTACCAACGTGAAGACGTTAAACTTTGCCACGTTTAACCCGTGGATCAAGACCTTGGCGGGCGCTCAGCTTACCAAGGGTACGGCTGACGTCATGGGCAAACTCAATTACAAGTCGGGCAAGATCATGCAAGTGGCTTGGACAGGCGACTTTGCCGTAGACAACTTGGAAGCCAAGAGTGCCGCGGGCAAAACTTTGATGACGTGGAAGGAAGCTCAAGTGACCGGCATGCAGTTGAAGTCGATCGACCCCGTGAATATCACGATCAAAGATTTGCTCATTAAAGAGCCGGCACAAAAAGTTACCAAGACCACGAGTTCCGTTTTAGGAATCTTGGGCAAACTAGCCGAAGCCACGGGACACAACAACACGGCTCAGCGCTTGCAAAAGGCCGAAGAAACCATCACCAAAGACATTCACCTGCAGGATGTGGTGTATGGCAACGGTCGCTTTAGTGTGAACAGCAAGGGGACCGATACGTTGCAAAAGCTTGCGATCGAAGCATTGAACAGCGTATTTGCCAAGGCACAGAAGAAGTAACCCAAGTGCTATAATTCGAGCCTAAATTTCAAATGAGCCCTCGAACGTTTCGAGGGCTCAGATGTTTTCGAGGGTTCGAATCCCTCCTTCCCGCCAAAACTCAGGCCTTTCTGCGATAGATAATCCACGCCGAAACAAAGCTCCAAAGGGCGCAGCCCGTCAAAATTGCCGCAGCCAGCTTCCAGTCCATACCATGGGCCAAGCGAATTTCAACCAATACCCACATCGCTCGGAGCCACTCAAGGCCGACAACGATCAAAAGGGTCGTGTGTGCATAGACAACCGCCTTGTGTTTGAAACCAACAAGAAATGCAGGAATCAGGCCGGCCGCGGCGACAAAAAGCCCGAAGCCGTGAAACATGAGATGCGCAGCAAAAAGCACATAGGCCAGAATCGGAAAAATCAGTCGCCACATGAGTTTCAAGCCTTCTTGGTTGCTTTGGGATTGCGGGGCTTTTCCGGAGCCTTCACCGTCAAAGACTTCCAGGTGTGTTCCAGCGCCATGATCGGGTGTGCGAGCAAAATTCTCGGACCGCTAAAGCGCATGACTTCACAAATCTTCTGTCGTTGCTCGGGCTTATAGCAGTGAATCTTGCATTTGCCGCACACGGGCTTATCCACGCCGAACGGGCAGCACGACAAGCGCTTTTTGGCATAGTCGGCCAAGGCTTGACACTCGTCGCAAAGCACCTTCTTGCCGTCGGCATCCGTTTTGCCGCCGTGATGCGCTTTGCAATAGATTTCGATCATGGCCTCAATGGTGTCGGCTTCACGCTTTAAGGCGCCGGACTCAAGGCGTTTCATGCGCGCATCCGCGCGCGGCGTTTCCACTGTTGCGTTTGTTTCTTTTAGCGTTGTCATCGTTCATTCCTCGGCAAAATTCCGACCGAAGTTTTTTGTTTTGATGCCGCTACTCTACACTCCTAACTTTTGCCAAGCTTAAGAAAAATTTACGGCTCAGATGAGACAAAAGACAAAAACGGTACTCTTGTTACTACAATGAGGAACCGTTCGAACATTTTCTTTCTGTTTTTCCCATGCTTCAGTCGTGTTGGCAATTGGTTGCGGCAATGTTTTTTGCCGTCATGGGCGCGCTTGTGAAGGTCTCTTCGGGCGATGCCGGTACTTTTGAGATCGTTTTTTACCGCTCTTTAATCGGGCTCATTTTCATCACGTCCGTGATGCTCGTCAAAGGCGTTTCCATCAAGACGCAATACCCGTTCGAGCACTTAAAGCGCTCTTTATTCGGCACGATGTCTTACACCATGTGGTTCTTTTCCATGGGCTTTCTGCCGTTGGGAACCTCCACGACATTAAACTTCACGGCGCCCTTATTTATTGCCGCCGTCTTTATCGTCACCGCACTCTACAAACGTGAAAAAGCCCCGTGGCTGTTAGGATTGGCCATTGCCGTGGGTTTTGCGGGCGTGTGTCTGATCATGCAGCCCTCGGTCAACGACTCGCAGCTGCCGTACGCCCTGGTAGGCTTGGCAGCCGGCGCCATGGGACCCGTGATCTATTTCCAGATCAACCAATTGGGACGCTTGCACGAGCCGGCATTGCGCATCGTGTTTTACTTCTCGCTCGTGGGCACCGTTTGGGGCTTGGCCGGTTGTATGCTTTTTGAAGGCGGGCTTAAGTACCACGATATGGGCACACTCTTTGGAATGTTGGGCGTGGGTGTCACGGCCGTGATTGCGCAGGTGTGCATGACGCGCGCCTACGCTTACGGCAATATGCTGCTGACGGCAAGTTTCCAGTTTGCCACGATTCCCATTGCCGAAATCATCAGCGTTCTGGTCTTTAAGGAAAGCCTGCCCATGTCTGCCTTGCTCGGCATGGCGCTCATTTTGATTGCCGGCATCGCGGCAACGATTCTCACCAAGCTTGCACAAAAGAAAAAGGCTTGAGACACTTTACGGGGCTTTGGGCTTGGCGTTACGCTCGTTTTCAAGGCGCTCCTGCTGCGCGGCAAAAGCGGCCGTTTCGGCAATACTTCTGTAGGCGGGAGAATTGAACGTCAAGCGTCCCAAGAGCACTTCCAAGTGTTCGCGGGCTTGTTTCCAACGCGAAAGCTCCAGGCAGGCGATCGCCGCCAACTCGTGCCCCTTGACATGGGTTTCGTC
This sequence comes from uncultured Sutterella sp., assembly GCA_937995395.1. Classification (GTDB taxonomy): domain Bacteria; phylum Pseudomonadota; class Gammaproteobacteria; order Burkholderiales; family Burkholderiaceae_F; genus Duodenibacillus. The sequence continues at coordinate 11,822 of CALKKK010000112.1, forward strand.
TAATTTCAAAGCCTCCTGAATAACGCCGTAGCCTTCTTCGTAGGCGGGATCGGTTTGCAGACTCATTAAACTTGCCGCATATTCCAAGAGCACATCGGCGTCTTTGGACACTTTTCCTTTGATATCGATGGCGGCGCGATAGGCTTGCGCAGCACCCGCCCAGTCTTTGGCTTCCACCAACAATCTGGCATACAAGACCCAGGCGCGTTCGTCCTTGGCGTTGTCGGCCAAATAGGCGCGCAACGTTCGCGCATCGTATTGAGCCGGCGCATCGACAAGCGTTCCGTCCGGTTGCATGATGCCGTGGCGATGAATGCTGTCGGCAAAAACGATCAGAGAAGGAGACCCCAAATAGGCATAAAGACCCAGCGACCCCGCGGCAACGACGGCAAAACCTGCGAACATCATTGTCAAGGTATGGGCCTTGCCGCCCGCGGGTTTATCCGTCCGACTCAAGTCTTCGAGCGCACGGCGCTTGACGTCTTCGACGCTTTCGTCATAAATGGCCTGCGTGATAAGTCCGGCTTCAAACTCTTTTTTAAGCGTCGCCAGTTCTTCGTTTAAAAGCGTGCGGCTCAATTCGTCGGCATCGTTTTGCGCGGTCGTAAAACATTCCGGACGCAAAAAAGCCCATGCCACTGCCGAGCATGCGACAAACACCATCACGAGGGCAATTGCCCAAAATAAGAGTTCTCTATCCATAACCGGAGATTCTAAAGGAGAAAAAGGACGGCTTCCGTTATCGAAGTCGTCCTTTTTTCTTTTGTCCCGAACCGAGACCGTTCAGTCTCGGTTTCGGGGGTTAAGGCTCAATTCCCACTGAGAGAAATTACTTCTTCTTGGCGGCGATGCCGTCACGCAGGATCTTGGTTGCCTTCTGAGCAGCTTCGGCGCTCTTGGCAAGAGACAGAACCGCTGCTTCGGGGTTGTGGAAGTATGCACCGTTAACCGCCGTCCACCATTCCCAGTTCGTGTGAGCGATGGAGTGCTGTTCGCGAGCCTGGTTCAACACTTCGTCGGACACGCCGAGAGCAAGAGCCAAATCAAAGGCGTTGAACATTTCGGTCATGCGGCTTTCGGCTTCGCGCAACTTACCGTCGTAGTAACCCTTCATACCGTCCATGACGCGCGTCAATTGCTTGACGGTCTTGTCCTTATGGCAGTTCTGGCAGGTTTCCTTGATGTAGTGACGCGGCGTGGTTGCCCAGTGAAGCGTCGTCACCTTGCCGTTCTTACCCTTGACCTTGGGCATATGGCAGTCCTTGCAATCGACGCCGGCCTTGTCATGCTTGGAGTTCCAGTACGTTTCCACGTCCGGGTGCTGCATCTTGGTGAGCGCTGCACCGGTGACGGCGTGCTTGAAGTCCTTAAAGCCCACGTGAGCGTAGAAGTCGTCAATCTTGGTAACGTCAACCAACGGGAAGAGGTTGGTGCGACGATCGCTCATGCCGACTGGCTTACCCGTCTTGGGATCGAAGCCCGGGTTGCAGTTGTATTCGACGTGGCACTGTGCGCACATCAACTTCGTGTCGGCCTTTTCCATGAAGGCGACTTTACGGGTAAAGCCGCGAACGCCCATATCGACCACTTCAACCTTGGTCTTCTTGGGATCTTCGGAATACAGCGACGGATAATCCGTACGGGTCAAAGCCTGGATCAAACCGTCACGCACCACGCGCGGCTTGGCCGAGTGCGGGTCGTGGCAGAAGTTGCAGTTGACCGAGTGATTGATCGCACGCATCACGTCCACAACGGCGGATTCGCGAGAGAACTTGGCTTCGGGGTGCTTGTCGCCCAAATAGGCCCAATCGAGCATCAAATCAGTCGACTTACACGTCCAGCAAACGGGGTTGCCGGCAGCAGCCGTACCCGGACGGCGCGGCTTTTGTGCGTTGTCTTCGGGGAATTTGTCGTTGATAACGTCCCAAACCTTGATGGCACCGTCGCCCTGAGCCAGATACATCCAGCCGTCCTTGGGTTCGAAACGCCCGCCGAAGGCACGGTCGCACAAGTACTGGTCAAGTGCGGCAAACGTGTGGGAACGCGGCAGGTTGTGTTCTTTGGTAAAGCCGTGAGCGCCCAATGCACGATCGAAGAACGGATCGGGAGCAACGCTGTTGCTGTTTTTCTTCGAGAAACGCGGAACGCGTTCGTCGTTGAGCTTGTACATCGACTCGAACTGAGGCTTGTGGCAGCTGCCGCAAGTCTTGGGGTCCATGCTCGTGGCCGGACGGGTTTGCTTACCCGGAGCCTTGGCGTGAGCGGTCAAACCCGTATGGCAAGTCGTGCAGGAAACATCCTTATGGGCGCCCGATTTGTGGAAACCGCCGATGTTGCTGTGGCAAGCCACGCACATCTTGGTGTCGACCTTTTCGGGAGCTGCGTTGGCAGCGGGCACGAAAGCCAAAGAAACGGCTAAAGCCATAGCGGCTTGAATCATTTGTGTGCGATTCATTTTCTTTCTCCTATTTGGCGTAGGAATTCTTTTTGTTAAGGGCAAATTTGCGCCCCTTTTTTTCATTTAACGCCGAGAGGAATTCTCACACACTGTGTTAAGTTTTTGATAAGACAGAGCCGAGGGCGAAAACGGTCGATGTCGTCTTGCAAAGCTTGTCTCCTTTAAGAAACATCCTTCAAAGGCACGAAAATCAAGCCTTAAGCCGAATTTAAGATTTCAAACGAAAAAATGGCCCGACACACGAATTAGGGTAATTACTTATGATAATTCCTACCTTTTTTGTGTGTCAGGCCACTATCGGGCACTTTTAAAAGAATTGGCCTAGTGCCCCGTTTTTTCAGCCCTCGACGTGACGACCGACCAAATCGTGCTCGAGGCTGTCGGTGATTTTCACGTCGACAAAGTCGCCCGGTTCCAAATGCGTGTCGGTGGTCACATAAACCTGACCGTCGATATCGGGCGCATCAGCCGTCGTACGCCCCACGGCCACGCCGGTTTCGTCTTCCGTTTCGTCAATCAAAACGCGCTGCACCGTTCCGACCTTGGCTTTGAGGATTTCGGCGGAAATTTCGGCCTGCACTTCCATGAAGCGGCGACGACGCTCTTCTCTGACTTCGTCGGGCAACTGTCCCGGCAGTTGGTTGGCTTGCGCACCTTCCACGGGACTGTAGGCAAAGCACCCCACGCGATCTAAGCGCGCTTCGCGCAAGAAGTCGAGCAAATACTCGAACTCTTCTTCGGTCTCGCCCGGAAAACCGGCAATGAAAGTCGAACGAATGGTGAGATTGGGGCAAATCGCACGCCAAGCGGCAATGCGTTCGAGATTCTTTTCGGCACTTGCCGGGCGCTTCATCGCCTTTAGCACGCGCGGATGGGCATGCTGAAACGGTACGTCCAAATAAGGCAAAATCAAACCTTCTGCCATTAAGTCGACCACGTGATCCACAGACGGATACGGGTAGACGTAGTGCAAACGCACCCAGGCGTCGAGCTGACCCAGTTCGCGTGCCAATTCCAAAAGCCGCGTTTTAACGGGTTTGCCGCCCGCAAAACCGGTTTTGTAGCGCACGTCAAGCCCATAGGCGGCGGTATCTTGACTGATCACCAAAAGCTCTTTCACGCCGCCTTTGACTAAGTTTTCGGCTTCCTGCAAGACGCTGCCGATGGGGCGGCTGACCAGGTCGCCGCGCAAATCCGGAATGATGCAAAAAGCGCAGTGGTGCGAGCAGCCCTCGCTGATCTTTAAGTACGCATAGTGCGAGGGCGTCAACTTCAAGCCTGCCTTAGGCACCAGCTCGTCAAAAGGCTCGTGCGGGCGCGGTAAGTGCGAGTGCACCAAGGTCAACGTTTCCATGAGGCTGTCGGGTCCCGTCACGCCCAAAACTTTGGGGATGCGCTCCTTGACCCAGTTGGAGCCGTCGTCGTTTTTCTTGCCGCCCAAGCACCCGGTGACGATCACGCGACCGTTTTCTTTCAGGGCTTCGGCAATGGCTTCCAGGCTTTCGGCCACGGCCGCATCGATAAAGGCGCAGGTATTGACGATCACCAAGTCGGCTTCTTTGTAGTCGGCGGCAATTACATAGCCTTCGGCACGCAGTTCGGTAACGATGCGCTCGGTATCGACCAAAGCCTTGGGGCAACCCAAGCTGACAAAACCCACACGCGGGATTCGACTGTTTTTCTTTGGGGTCATATTCGTCTTCTCAAAAAAACTACTTCGGTTCAATCCAAATCAGCGCGGCATGGCGTCCGCTCTTGGCGCCGTCGCGACGGAAACTATAAAAGCGTTTGGCATCCGTCACGGTCGAAAGGCCGCAGTCTTCGACATTGGCAACGCCCACCTTGGCTAAAGCCGTCTTGGCAAAAGTAGCCAAATCGATGTGCCACTTTTCGCCCACGGTTTTGACACCGGCCGTACATTCGGGGTAAGCGGCCTCAAACGCTTCTTTGACGTCCGCACCCGTTTCGAAATCGTCAAAACCGATGCGCGGCCCCAACCAGGCTTTAAACTGAGCCGATTCGTCTCCGATCAATTTCTTCAATTCTTCGATCGCATTTTCAATGACGCCGCCCGCCAAACTTCTCCAACCGGCATGAATGGCGGCAACGCCGCGTCCAAGGCTGTCGGCCACCAACACCGGCAGGCAGTCTGCCACCTGAACGGTACACACGACGCCCGGAGTTGTCGTGATTTGCGCATCGGCCTCAACCGTTTCGTCTTCGACCGTATCGGCCACGACGACATCGGTGCCGTGCACCTGCGTCATCCAACGGGGTTCCGTGGGCGTCAATTGCCCCACGATCGAGCGATTCATGCGCACGCAACCGGCATTGTCTTCAACGCGGCTGCCGACATTTAAACCCATAATGCCGTTCACCCCACCCCAGGGGCCCGAAGACACGCCGCCTTCGCGTTCGGTAAAAATGGCGCCGATTCCTGCTCCCATCTCGGGACGGATCGCGGCCAGTTCGTCTTTAAAGTCCATCATTTTTTACTCTTCGTCGTAGTCGGCAAAAACGTCGGTAGGTTCGTCCAAGGGACCGAAACCCAATTCGTCCATCACTTCGGCCATATCTTCCGGGGGCTCGACAAACCACTCCACCGTTTCGCCCGTGCCCGGGTGGCGCAAGCGCAAGCGGCTTGCATGCAGTGCCTGGCGCGAAAATTCGGCGACGATCCCTGCAGACTCGGGCAACTTGGAAGCGTTGGTACGATACAAGGGATCGCCCAGCAAAGGCAAACCGACGGTCGTCAAATGCACGCGAATCTGATGTGTGCGCCCCGTTTCCAAACGGCAGGCCACCCAACTTAAGGTGCGGCCTTCGATTTGCGCCACATCCACCAAGCGGCAATGGGTCTTGGCAGGTTTGCTGCCTTGTCCGCCACGGCAGCAAAAGCGCAACGGATTGCGGGGATCTCGCCCGATGGCGCGATCCACAAAGCCGGCTTCGGGCGCCACGCCCAAAACCACTGCCCAGTATTCTCGACCGACCGTGCGCGCCTGGAGCTGACGCACCAGATCGGTTTGGGCGGCTTCGGTACGCGCAACCACCATCAACCCGGAAGTTTCCTTATCCAAGCGATGCACGATGCCCGCGCGCGGCACACGCGCGAGTTCGGGAAATTCGTACAAAAGACCGTTTAAAAGTGTGCCCGTCCAATGGCCGGCAGCCGGATGCACCACGAGCCCTGCGGGCTTATTGATCACAATGATGTCTTTGTCTTGGTAGATCACTTCAAAGTCGATGCCTTCTTCGGGGGCATAAGCCTTGTCTTCGGGCGCGGCCTGCGGGCGCACGACGAGCTCGTCGCCGCCGGCGACCTTGACTCTGACGCCGGTTGCCGCAACACCATTGACATCCACCGCACCTGTTTCAATCCACTTTTGGATGCGGGCGCGGGAGACTTCGGGCATCAAGCGTGCCAAGACCTTATCAAGGCGGTCTCCCGTTTGAGAATAGTCCAAAACGAAGGTTTGAACCGAGCTTTCTTGAGGCTCGATTTCCTCATCTTCCTCAAGCTCGGTTACACTTGCGTCATCCGAATTGATTGTTGAGGGCGCCAGTTCGTCGTCACTAACGATATAATCGCCCAAATTCTTTTCTTTTGTCGTCGTCACTATGAATTCCAAAAACGTATTGCGCCTGACCAAAATCGCTTGTCTTTCGGTCGCCGCTGTTATCACTACCGGTTGCTCCTGGCTTCAAAATCTTGAAGTCGATCCGACCCGCGATTGGACGGCCAATCAACTTTATTCCGAAGCTCGCTCGGCGATGAGCGAAAGCAACTGGGAAGTTGCTAGGGACTACTATACCAAGCTTGAAGCCCGTTACCCGTTCGGCAGCTACGCGCAACAAGCCCAAATCGACTTGGCCTACGTCTACTTTAAAGACGATGATGCCGCTGGTGCCGTTCAGACGATCGATCGTTTCCTGCGCGCCTATCCCAACCATCCCAACAGCGATTACGCATTGTATTTGAAAGCGCTCGCCACGTTAAACGAACGCGACGGTTGGTTGGCCTCCATGACCCGCCAGGACTTGGCCGATCGCGATGCGCAGGCCGCGCGCGATGCGTTTGACATCTTTAAAGAACTCGCCGCCCGCTATCCGGACTCGCGCTACGCACCCGAAGCACGTCGCCGCATGCACGAATTGGTGTTGGCTCAGGCTCGTCACCAGATGCAATCGGCTCGTTTTTACTTCGTGCGCAAGGCTTATGTCGCAGCGATTAACCGCGCCAAAACCGTCTTGGTCGATTTCCAAACCACGCCCGTGCGTGACGAAGCCCTTGAGTTGATCGCAGAAAGCTATCACGAACTCGGCATGTTCGATCTGGAAAAAGACATCCGCCGCGTCATCGAAGCCAACCGTCAGCCGGTGGCTCGCAATTAAGTCGATTTTCATCCCAAAACAAAACGACGTCTGTTTTCACGGCAGGCGTCGTTTTTTTGTTCGGTCGCAATTTTACAGCTATCGAAACGATTTGCTCAACATCTCGGCTTGAGGCAGTGCCTGTATGCCGCCGGCGACAAATCTCTGCGCCCACATCAGTCCGATCACGGACTTCACATCGGTCATGCGTCCGTCGCAGGTCATGGCCAAAGCTTCGTCAAAGGGCACGCGCACGAGGGTTAAAAACTCGTTATCGTCCAACTTTTGACAACCCGATTCGTCAATGTCTTGCGCCAAGTAGATATAAATGCGCTCATCGCTATAACCGATGGCATTGTGAATGACGCCGAGCTTGACCCAGCTTTGAGCCGCCAACCCCGTTTCTTCGGTGAGTTCGCGCCGGGCGGTATAAAACGGATCTTCGCCCGCGTCGATCTTGCCGGCAGGAATTTCCCAAAACGCACGATTCATCGGGGCGCGCCATTGTCGTTCCAACACCACGCGATTTTGGTTGTCGACCACGACCATGGCCGACGCCCCGGGATGGCGAATCATTTCGCGCGTCGACGTCCTGCCGTTAGGAAGCGTGACCGTCACGCGATCGACTTTTAAAAGCCGCCCGTCAAAAACGCGTTCGCTTGCCGTTGCCGCTTCTGCCAAAGCGGCGTCGGTCGCCGCCAAATCGCGCTCGTTCATTTTCCATCAATCCTTGTAATTTTGTCTGGCCTTGCCGCGCGTCATGTCGTTTTTCATCAAACGTTCCTGCTGACGCTTCCACTCTTTCTTGCTTTCGTCGGAGCGCTTTTCAAATTCGCGCTTACCCTTGGCCAAAGCCAAGGAGAGCTTGACGCGTCCGCGCACGAAGTGTAAGTCCAAAGGCACCAGCGCATAGCCCGAACGCTCGACCTTGCCGATCAAGCGTTCGATTTCGCACTTGTGCATCAAAAGCTTGCGCGTGCGAGACATTTCTGGTTTTTCATGCGTGCAGATTTGGTCTGCCGGCGTCATGTGGGCGTTACACAAAAAGAGTTCGCCTTCTCGCACATACACGTGCGCAAGGTTGATCGTGGCGCGTCCGGCACGCACGCTTTTGACTTCCCAACCGCGCAACACCATACCGGCTTCAAAACGTTCTTCGATCGTATAGTCGAATGTGGCGCGTTTATTTTTAATGACTTTTTCCACTTTTCTTATCCTTATTCTGCGGTTTGCGAATTGTACCAACGACGGCGTTTTGTCACTCACTTTCGTTTGTTGCAAAACGTCAACACTGCCGACTGCGATACGCAAACCTTGCCTAATTTTCTCAACTTGATGATTTTTTGCACTTGTTTATCGCATCCGCTTTTCCCAGGTTCTTTCTCATATTTAAAGTTCAGATATAGAAATCTTGCATTGAACTGCATATAAGGAACTTTCTGCGATGGCAATGGATCCGTCTTTTAAAACGATTTTCCCGATGGGCCCCGTCAACCCCTACGGCAAGTTTTTCACGGGTACGTCTTATTTGACGATGCTCTCGGATAACGACGACGTTTTCAACGCTCCGATCGGCAACGTCACGTTTGAGCCGGGTACCCGCACGCACTGGCACGTTCACTCGGGCGGTCAGATTTTGTTGGTCACGGCCGGTCGCGGCATCTATCAGGAGCGAGGCAAGCCAGCGATTCGTTTCCAAACGGGCGACGTCATTCGCATCCCGCCCGATGTCGAACACTGGCACGGGGCGGCAGCCGACGAACCCATGAGCCACATTTCAATCGAAACCAACGTCCCGAACAACAAGGTCACGTGGCTCGATCCGGTGACCGACGAACAATATTCGGATGCACAACATTAACGCTTTCACTTTCATGAGGACAACCCAAATGCAACGACGCGATATCGCAAAAATGGGGCTGGCAGCCGCTGCGACGGCCCTCGGAACAACTTCTGTTATGGCACAAAACAAAATGACGCAAGAAACCGAACTCACTCAAATTCTTTCCCGCTTGACCGATCGAGACGTCCCCGAGCTCGTCAAGATGCCTGTCAAAACCCAGTGGTTGGTGCGTTTGACGACCTTGACCGCTTTGGGCGATACGGCCGTTTTGCCCGACTATTTCCTGCAGGCCTCCAAGGCCGGTTTGTCGACCGACGAAATGCAGGAAGCCGTCATGCAAACCATGGCATACGTGGGCATTCCCATTGCGCGCCGCGCCGAATTGATCCTATTGGACGTGGTCAAAGCCAACAATTTGCCCGCCCCCAAGCCGCAGGGCACCGTCAACGACAAAACCCGTTTTGACGACGGCCTCAAGGCACAGACCGGCATTTTCGGCGACGGGATTCTGACGATGCACAAAAACGCCCGTCCCGAAGAACGCCCCGTCATGGTCGATTTGCTCACCGGTTTTTGCTTCGGCGACACCTACACCCGCAAGACCCTGTCTTTGAAGATGCGCGAATTTTTGACCTTCGTGACGATTTCGGCTTTAGGCGGGTGCGATCCTCAGGTCAAGGCACACGTGGGCGGCAACATCAACATGGGGACCACCCGTGAAGAATTGATCGAAGCTTTGGTGGTGATGGCAGGCCTCATCGGTTTCCCCAAGACCTTAAACGCCTTGGCTGCGATTAACGCCG
>CALKKK010000113.1 GCA_937995395.1 uncultured Sutterella sp.
GTAATCAATCGCTTTGACAATAAAAAACTCTCGCATCGAGCCTTGTCGAAGCGAGAGTTTGTCTCAGGCGTCAAACGCCCGGTATGTCACCAAGACGAAAGAAATTATTCGTATTTGTGGCCGGCTTGGCTGTGGCACATGACGCAGTTGGTTTCGGGCTTGTCGGCCATAGCCTTGTGCATCGGGGCAACCATGGCCTTGGCCGGGTTGACCTTGAAGTTGTGCAAGTCGTGACAGGCGCGGCAGTTCACAAAGCCGGTGGAAACCATCCAGTTGGTCACAGTTTCAGCCATTTCGGGACGATGAGCAATCTGCTTTTCCGGTGTGCTCAACGTGCCGCGGATCTGACCCCAGAGGGAGACGGAACCCGACATTGCCTTATGCCAGAGCATACCGACAACCTGCGGCTGAGAAATATTCTTGACGGGCTTGTACTTCAAGTGGCAGTCCACGCATTCGGCCTGGAAGCCCGAGTTGGTCTGGAAGTGCTGACCCTTTTGATAGGAAGCGTAAGCGGCATCCATCGAGTGACAGAACGTACCGCAGAAAGCATTGGAACCGGACCAGTGGATCACGGACGTGCCGGCGCTGATCAAAGCGACACCGACGACGACACCGACCAAAACCATAGCACCGGCGTACCACTTGCTGTTTTTATTGAAGGCCATGAGAACTCTCCTAGTTCAATTCTTATTGTGAGGGTAAGGGTATTTTAATCTCCTCCCGTCCGAGGTGATACAGCCTGCGGGAGGGGTTCCCTTTGGTTGCGGCATCCCCGAGCCGGGTTTTTCCTGTTGAAAAACGGGCGGCCTAGGCGAGCCTCTGACAAGGATAAGTGCGCATAATAAGTAACCCGAGATAATTTTGGGTTAAGGTTGTTTGACGGAAGTCAAAGGCAAATAAAGAAGTCTCGGGGATTACCCGAAATTCCTTAGAAGGTTTACCCCACCGCGAGGGGAATTCGTGCAACTCATCCTCAATTAAAGAGCGCCACAACGACAGCTTGTGCCGAGACGAGTGCTTGGGCCGTGTCGCCCAATTTGAGACCGTGACCGGCGCGACCGAATCCCACCAGAGAGGTGCCGCCCGCGAGTCGAATGGTGACTTCGCCGCCTTTGTCGTTTCTGGCTGTACGAATGACGGTGCCTTTGAGAATGCTCGCACCCTTTTGCGGCTCGATTTCGCGGGCAATTTCCACCGCCGTAGCTTTGCACAAAGCCAAAAGACGCGTTTGTTGCGTCAAGCCCAAAAGCTGTGCACTTTCTTGGGTGAGCGAGGCTTTAAGCGTATTTTCTTCGTCGATTTTAAGTTGCAGTCGCACCATGGCAGGGCCGCGAGCAATGTGCGAGAGTGTGACGGGAAACTGGTTGCGCATGCTCGTGCGAAGCATCGATGTGCTCACGGGCATGAGTTCGGGCATGTCGCGCGAAGCAAATTCAGCCAGGACTTTTTCGCGCGCCTGCATCAGGCGTTCGGATAATTCCAATACGGTTAAGCCCGTCGGGGTCAAGACCGTACCGCCGCCTTTGGTGCCGCCCACGGCTTTTTCCACCAACGGAGCTCCGGTCAGATTGCCGAGCGTTTCGATGGCTTGCCAAGCGGCTTTGTAGCTGACATTGGCCAAACGTGCAGCCTCCGAAATCGAACCCGTTTCATGGATGCGGCGCAAGATATTGATGCGCTTGTCGACCATCTGTTCGAGTTGGCGCGTCAATGCGATCGGATCGGCGACGTGGTTTTCGGTATCGGTGATTTGGTCGGACATGGGCTAACTCGAAAAAGGACGAAAACAATCTAAAAATTCTAAGCGAGAGATCATGCATTGCGTGTACTTCTACACCATTTGACGGAGAAAAACGACAAAAATGATCCGCCGATAGTTTAGCGCTATTAACAAAAAGAATAACGCGTGGTAAGCTCACGCTATTCATGTTTTGAATCCCGAAATGGCGATTGCGATCGTTCATACGATCCATTGCCAGGATTAACACTCACTATATCTGGAGAACTCCGATGAAGAAGATTTGTCAGGCCGTTGCCGCCGGTCTTTTGGGTTTGGCTGCCGGTGCAGCCGTTGCTGCCGATGTGCACGTTGCCGTTGCTGCCAACTTTACTGCCCCTGCCAAGGAATTGGCCCCGATGTTTGAAGCCAAAACCGGTCACAAGCTCGTGTTGAGCTTCGGTTCTACCGGTATGTTCTACGGTCAGATCAAAAACGGCGCTACCTACGACGTGCTTTTGGCCGCCGATGCCAAGACCCCGAAGAAGGCCATTGACGAAGGCTACGGCGTGAAGGATACGTCCTTTACGTATGCTGTCGGCAAGCTTGTGCTGTGGAGCGCCGACGCCAACAAGGTCCCGGCCGACGGCATCAAGCTTTTGGAATCGGGCAATTTCAACAAGTGCGCCGTTGCCAATCCGAAGTTGGCTCCCTACGGCTTGGCTGCTTACGAAACGATGAAGGCCGCCAAGGTCTTTGACAAGGTTCAGCCCAAGTTCGTCGAAGGCGACAACATCGGCAAGACCTTCAACTTCGTTAAGACTGCCAACGCCGACATCGGCTTTGTGGCTTTGAGCCAGGTCTTTAAGGACGGCAAGCTCGTTTCCGGTTCCGGCTGGATCGTGCCCGACAACTTCTACAACCCCATCTATCAGGATGCCGTGTTGCTCAAGCAGGGTAAGGAACAGGCCGCTGCCAAGGAATTCATGCAGTTCTTGCAGGGCCCCGAAGCCGCTAAGGTCAAGGCTGCCTACGGTTACGGCAACAAGTAATCGAGCGGATATGACGGGCTCATGAAAAAACGCGCCCGTATAAAAACCGATCTCGTACGCCTCCTTAGTTCGTGACGAATCGATAAGGGAGGCGTTTTGTTTTATCAGTCAAAAGAAAAAGCGCTATGCAGGGAATTTCGCTAGAACCCGTCTGGCTCAGTTTGGAATTGGCGGCCGTTACCACAATCGTTTTGCTGGTGTTGGCCACGCCCTTGTCCTGGTGGTTGTCTCGCACCAAAAGTTGGTGGAGGGCGCCTATCGGTGCGTTGGTGACGTTGCCTTTGGTGTTGCCGCCGTCCGTTTTGGGTTTTTATATTCTCGTTGCCATGGGGCCGCACGGTCCTTTGGGACAGCTCACGCAGTCGTTGGGGCTTGGGTTAATGACCTTTACCTTCCCCGGTCTGATCGTAGGTTCCATCATCTATTCGTTGCCCTTTGCCGTTCAGCCCTTGCAGGCGGCGTTCGAGTCCATCGGGCCTCGCCCCATGGAAGTGGCTTCGACTTTGGGTGCCAAGCCGTTGGATGCATTCTTTTCTGTCGTTTTGCCTTTGGCACGTCCGGGCTTTTTCACCGCGATGGTTTTGACCTTTGCCCATACAGTGGGCGAATTCGGCGTGGTCTTGATGATCGGCGGCAATATTCCGGGTAAAACTCAGGTGGTTTCGACCGAAATCTATACCTTCGTGGAAGCAATGGAATATGACAAGGCGCATTGGTTAGCGGGCGGCATGCTCGTCTTTTCCTTTATCGTGTTGTTGACCGTCACTTTGTTTAATCGTCGTGCCCAAGCGATGGGCGTGGCTTCGGGAGCGCCCTAAATGTCGAAATTGATTTCCGCCGTTTCGGCCTCTCAAGGTCAAGACGATCGTATCCGTATTTATTTGTCGCGTTCGACGGGCTTTACGTTGGATTGCGACATCACTTTGCCGCAGCAAGCCGCCGTAACGGTTTTCTTCGGGCCTTCGGGCTGCGGCAAGACCACGATTTTGCGTGCGGCTGCGGGCTTGGAAAAGGCGCCCGGCTTTGTGCGCATTGCCGGGCAAACGTGGCAAGACGATGAAGCCAAATTGTTCGTGCCTACATACGCGCGTCGCATCGGCTACGTATTTCAGGAGGCAAGTCTCTTTACGCACTTGAATGTCATCGACAATTTGCGCTACGGCTTAAAGCGCATTGTCGACAAAGATGCCGAAGAGCGTCTCAAAGAAGCAGTGGATTTGCTCGGCATCGGGCATCTGTTGAATCGCCGCACCAACGAACTGTCGGGCGGCGAACGTCAGCGTTGCGCCATCGCCAGAAGCTTGGCCATTCGTCCGTCGGCATTGTTTATGGACGAACCCTTGTCGGCTCTGGATCAGGCACGTCGCCGCGAAATCATGCCTTGGCTGGAGCGCATCAAGCGCGAACTCAAAGTGCCGATTCTTTATGTCACGCACTCCGAAGACGAAGTGATGCGCCTGGCCGATCAACTCGTGTTGATGAATCAGGGCAAGATTGTCGATGCCGGCCCCGTTGCCGGTGTTTGGCTCAAGCGTT
>CALKKK010000114.1 GCA_937995395.1 uncultured Sutterella sp.
TAGGTCACTGCCAGGCTTTTAAATTAAGCAGAACCCTCGACATTTAACCGTGTCGGGGGTTTTGTGTTTTCGGGCGTTGTAAAAATGTCCCCGTCCCTCGGCATCTCTTTTCTTTTGCTCTCGTCTCGGGCAAAATTGCGCCCGTGTTGTCAACCCCGGCAACGTTTCTCGGAAAATCAATAAAATGTTCGAATTAGCGGAGTTTTTAGTTTTGGGCATCGGCGTGGGAGCGTTCGGTGCCCTGTTGGGTTTGGGCGGCGGTTTGATCCTCGTGCCGTTGTTCATGCTTTTCATGTTGGCGCCCGAAGGCGCGACCTTTAGTTCCGTGCAGCAGATTGTTGGCACGAGTATCTTTGTGGTGTTCTGCAACGCCGTATCCGGCACCTGGGCCTATGTGCGTCAGCGCCGTATTCTGTTGCGTGCTGCGGTGCCCTTTGCACTGGCCACGATTCCTGGCGCGTTTTTGGGCGGCTATATTTCCGAATACTTCTCCGGTCCGGGTTTTTCGTTGACATTTGGTGCCGTGATGATCGCCTTGGGCGGCTACATGTGGTTTAATTCCCGCGGCAAGAAGGCCAGCGCTACCGTCGAAGGTTTCGATCCCAAAACGGCCGATATTCACCTCACGATGGGGATTATTTGCTCGTTTTTCGTAGGTTTTGTCTCTTCCATCCTCGGTATCGGCGGCGGCATCATCCATGTGCCTATGATGGTGTTTTTGTTGGGCTTTCCGCCTCAGATTGCGGTGGCCACCTCCACCTTTGTTTTGATGGTGAGCTCTTTGATCGGTGTTGCCAGCCACGGGGTTCTCGGTCATATCCTCTGGGGACCGGCCGTGATGATCGGTATCGGTGCTTTGGTGGGGGCGCAGTTGGGTGCCATGATCAGCAAGAAGTCGCGTCCGAGCTATCTTGTTATCGGGCTTTCCGTGGTGATGATTCTTTTGGGCTTGCAGTTCGTCTACAAGGGCTTTGTCGGTTAAGCCAAACCCGCATAAAGGCATCCTGAAAGCCCTTTGAGAGCTTCAAAGTGAAATAAAAGAGCCGAGACGTCAATGTGCGTTCTCGGCTCTGTTTATAGGGCTCTTTAGGCGCCCTACACGAAGGAAGATAGGGACTATATGTCGTCTTCGTTCTTAAAGCGGTTGTAGAGCGTTGCCACGATGGGACCGGAAACGTTGTGCCAGAAGCTGAAAATGGCAGAAGGCAACGTGGCCAAGGGCATGGCGGCAAAGTGAACGGCAGCCAGCGCCACACCCAAGCCGGAATTTTGCATACCGACTTCGATAGACAAACACTTGCGACGCGGAATCGACATGCCGAGCATCTTGGCAACCAAGTAGCCGAGCAACAAACCGATGCCGTTATGAAGTACAACAACCGCAAAGACCAAGGGACCGGTGGTGGCGATACGCGGCTGGCTCACGGCAACCACGGCACACACGATCAAAACGATGGCAACGACCGAAATCAAGGGAAGTGCGGTCGTTGCAACCTGCAAACGCTTGGAGCCCAAAAGGGTATGAACACCGGCACCCAAAGCGATCGGAATCAACACGATCTGGCAGATTGACCAGAACATGCCCAGCGGATCGATGTCAATCCACTGGTGTGCAAAAATGTAAATCAAGGCGGGCGTTACGATCGGAGCCAGAAGCGTCGTGCAGCTCGTAATCGTCACAGACAAAGCGACGTCGCCGCGCGCCAAGAATGTCATGACGTTACTGGCCGTGCCGCCCGGGCAGCAACCCACCAAAATCACGCCTACGGCGATTTCAGGGGGCAATTGCATGGCGATGCAAAGGCCGTAGGCAATCACGGGCATGATGACAAACTGTGCGATGATCCCGATAAAGACGTCGCGCGGCGACTTCAAGACGAGCTTGAAGTCGTTTAAAGACAATGTGAGACCCATGCCGAACATCACCAGACCCAACAACGGGGAAATCCAGGCGGCCAAAGGTTTGAATGTTTCGGGGGTAAAGTAAGTGATCACGGCAAAGAGGATCACCCAAACGGCGAAGGTTCTGCTAAAGAACTGGCTGAGCGCGGTCAGCGTTTTCATGATTGATTTTCCTTTTATATTATCGACTTCTGCATGTCGGACATTTGCTCTTGGGGGTAAGCAGAGAATGTCACAAACGAATGCATTGCCACGTTCCGACCGCAGGCATCGGTAGATGCAAGTCGTCGAACGCCAAAACCGGGGCGAAAACCACGGGCCTTGTGCCGCGTTGCCGAGTGGTACTCGGACGCGAATAGAATGTTTACGATTGTAACGGAGACGACACGATCTGTCTTGAGCAAAACGCCCTAGGGGTATGGGCGGTAGCGATTGCCGTCGCAGGCGGGCAATCGAAGGGACAAGGGAGCGAACAGGAAAATTGAGGCAAAAAAAATGATGCGCAAACGGCATCATTGATTTGAGTGGCTCCCCGAGTTGGACTTGAACCAACGACCCACGGATTAACAGTCCGTTGCTCTACCGACTGAGCTATCGGGGAATCCGAAATTTTTTATGTTTGTGCAAAACCGAGGTTCGGCACAAAAAAAGACGCGCCCGAAAGGATTCGCGTCATTTTTTCCACCCTAAGAAAGGATGGCTCCCCGAGTTGGACTTGAACCAACGACCCACGGATTAACAGTCCGTTGCTCTACCGACTGAGCTATCGGGGAATCGAGAATCAGTATTCTATAGAAGTTTTGGAAATGTGCAACGGTTTGAACGAAAAAATTTTATAAAAACACGATACTTTCTTGTAAGTTATTGATTTTACGGAAGAAAATTTTGCATATTTCTCGCGTCTCAGAGAAAAGAAAAGGGCAGCGCTCCGAAAAAAAAGCGCTGCCCGAAAACCGGATTAGGTCGATTTTGCTTTAGAGAACTGCTGCAATAGAGCGTGCCACATACCCCACATTCTTGGTATTCAAACCGCAGATGCAGATACGGCCGTTACGCACGGCATAAATGCCGAAATCGGTCGCCAGACGATCGATCTGTTCAGGGCTCAAGCCGGTGAAGGAGAACATGCCGTTTTGGCGCGTCACGAAGCTAAAGTCGCGCTTGGCGCCCAAGGCTGCCATTTCGTCAGCCAAGGCCTTGCGCATGCTCTTGACACGAGTGCGCATGCCGTTGAGTTCTTCTTCCCACTGAGCAAACTTGGCGGGATCCGACAAAACACGTTCGACAATCTTGGCGCCGTGAGCGGGCGGGTTGGAGTAGTTGGCGCGAATCACGCTCTTTAACTGCGTCATCACGACGGCGGCGTCGGTGGCAGACTGGGTCACCACGGTCAATGCACCGATACGTTCGTTATAAAGGTTAAAGGACTTGGAAAAACTCGTTGCCACTAAGAAGTCCATACCGGAAGCGGCAAACAGACGAATAGCTTCGGCATCCGAATCCAAACCGTCGCGGAAGCCCTGATAGGCCATATCAAGGAAGGGCGTCAAGCCGTTGGCTTGGCAAACGGCAATAACTTCTTTCCACTGGTCGGCCGAGAGGTCGTAGCCCGTCGGGTTGTGACAGCACGAGTGCAAAATGACCAAGGTCTTGGCGGGCAGGGCCTTCAAGTCTTCGATCATGCCGTTAAAGTCCACGTCGTCGTTGGCGGCATCGTAATAGCGATAGCCCGTGAGTTCGTAACCGGCTTGCTTAAGCAACGCATTGTGGTTGCCCCAGGTGGGCTTGGAGGTAGCGGCAACGGTTTCGCCGCAAATCAAGTGCATGAAGTCCATACCGGTCTTCAAAGCACCCGTGCCGCCCAAGGTTTGCACCGTGGCGGCGCGCCCCGAGAGCACGACTTCGCTTTCGGCACCAAACACCATCTTTTGAACGGAGGCACCGTACCCGGGCAAGCCGCTGATCGGGATATAAACGTGCGGTTCGCCCGCTTCGGCCAAAGCGGCTTCGGCTTCTTTCACGACGCCCATCAAAGGCGTCTTGCCTTCTTCGGTGAGATAAACGCCCACGCCCAGATTGACTTTTTCAGGACGGGGGTCGGCACGAAACTTTTCGGTAACACCGAGAATCGGATCGGCAGGAGCGGGGGTCAGACCCGTAAAAAGAGAAGCGGACATAGCAATATTCCCTGTGTAATGATTATTTTGAATGTCGATTGCAATACTTTCGGACAAAAGCGCAAAGCGTCGTCAAAACGGCTTTTTATACTTTCGTCAAAGTGCGCCGAACACTATAGACGATTCTCTTGTGAAGAAAGTTGCCGAGCTAAGTACTTCCTGTTAGACAAGAGCGTGGTAAAGTGCACAAGTTTTGCAGCAGATCAAAAAATGTAGCGGTTTTGCAC
>CALKKK010000115.1 GCA_937995395.1 uncultured Sutterella sp.
CTTAAGAACAGCGCTTTAGAACGGATTTGCACAAAACGGGCAAGGTTGCAAAACTCACGGCCACAAAGAGCAAATCCAAAGGCATCGAGATCGCCCATTCGCCGGGCTCGACCGGAATGAACGCGTAGGCAAACTGCATGAGCCCCACGGCGTCTCGAAGTTCGTAGGCGCGCACCGTCATGGCAACGGAAAGAAGAACGAAGGCCGCCGCGATCACCCGGTGCAGCCAAAGGCGCGTTTTTGAGTTTGTCTCGTCAAAATACTTTGCCAAGAACATCTCGGCATGTAGCCCCACATGCACGGCCAAGAGAAAGAAGAACCACAAAGAAAGCGTCACATGCACTTCGCGGTAAAACAAATCCATCTGCCAGGCGTATGGGGTGACAGCCGAAAAAAGCGTCTGCGAGCACATGAGGCCGCTCACCCAAGCTGCCAGGAAACTCACAGCCAAAAGGACATTAAACCAAAACTTGCCCTCAAACTTCTTTTTCTTGCCGCGTCTGGCAATGCGCCCGGTCAAGCGCCCGAAGGGCTTAGCGTAGTGGTCTTTGTTAATCCAAACGTGCAAAAGCACGGCCAAGAGGCTCACCACACCCAAAACCTCATGCACGAGGTTGGTCGTGAGGCGATCGATCATGACGATGAAAATCACCACCCAAAGCAGCGCATCGAATCGCAGGCGCTTTTTCCAGTCTTGCGCAAAGTCGACAATCATCGCCCGGGCCTCCTTCTCTTACTTCTTGGGTAACAGACCCATGCGCACCAGCCACGGCTCGATCTTGTCGGCGTCGCGCAATCCGCCCCAACCGTAAAGAGGCAAGCCCGGCATCAGGTCGGCTTCGGGAAACATATTTCCCAATTCGTTTTGGCTTTGCCCCAGGCCGCTACCGCCATGGCAGGCAAAGTGCAGCAGTTTTTTGCCCTTCAAGTCAACCTTATCCAAAAATGAGCGCACGGGCATAGGCAACTTGCCGCTCCAAATGCCGTGTCCCAAAATGATCACGTCGTAGTCGGCAACGTTTACGCCCAGCGGTTTAATCGCCGGATGCTCATGGGCGGCACTCCATGCCTTGTGGATTTTGACCATCTCTTCATAGTCGTCTGGCAACGTCATTTGCGTTTGAATGCGCACGATGTCGCCGCCCACGAGCTTGTGGATGATCTGTGCGGCCTCCCCGCTTGCGCCGCCCCAGGTAAAGTAAACCGTCAAAATTTTAGGTTGAGACATCTGAGCTCCTTTGGCGCCCGAAAGGCCGAAAGCGAATGTGACGCCGGCAGCCGCCATGGTCTTTAACGCAGTGCGTTTGGAAATATTTTTTTCAAACATCGTCCGTCCCCCTAGCCTTTTACAGGCACAGCATCACCGGAATCAACCGAAGCACTTTGAGATTTTTGCCCGACTCGAGTCAAAAGCATTTGGGCAATCAAGAACAACACGCTCACGACACCCAAGAAGGCGTAATTTAAAACGTAAATACCCTCCAAGCTTGCAAACCAACCGCCGACAAGCCCGGTCATGGCTGCTCCCGTGTAACCCGACATACAGCAAAGACTGATGAGTCCGGCGCGATCGCCTGCCGAACATTCGGCCAAAAGCAACTGCAAAGCCAAAGAGGTCACCAAGCCCAAAAGCGTGCCGGTTGTCGCGGCAAAGACATAGAAAACGATGGCAAAGCCGAAGTCAAAGCCAAGCAGTGCAGCGGCGGAACTTGCCAAAAACACGGCAAACCACGCTTGAAGTCGGGTAACGGTGCGCTTAACACCGATCAATGTACCGAAGGCATTGCACACGATAAAAATGCCAAAGAGAAGGCTTGACATCGTCGCGGCGTCTTGAGAGCCGAAAAGCGCTTCGCAAAACGCTGCGGCAAAGCCTTGAATGACCGAACTCACGCCCCAGCACACCGCAAAGATGATGCCCACGGGCAAAAGACCGATCGAAGTGTGTGTGGCAACCTTGAGTTTGGGTTTAAGCGCATCTGTGAGCTTGGTACGACCTTTCGTGACCGAGTCTTGCGCGCAAAGCACGGCCACAATACAGACGAAAACCGCCGCTTCCATGGTTTGCAAAATGGCGTAAACGTCGGTGGGACTATCTAAAAACACACCGATAACGGCCGCCCCTAACGCAAAGCCCAACGAGGGCGCTCCGGTCGACGAGGCTGACGCGAGCAAAGTCGATTTTTTCATCAGACAATCGGCGAGCCATGGCAAAGCTGCCGAACTGATAAGCCCTGCCGCCGTGCCTTGGAAAAAGCGAATGACCAAAAAGGCGGTGTAACTGTCGATATCTTTTAAGACGGACATCGACACCATGGTGAAAGTAAGCGATACCACGGTGACAGGCTTTCTTCCGAAAACGTCCGAAATTCTCGAAAAGAAAAAGAGCACCGAAATGCAACCGGCAAAATAAGCGGCGGTGGTGACGGCAGCATCCCCCGACGTAATTCCGAACTGGTCGCGAAACAGCGTCAAAAGCGGCACCAAGCACGCCCCGCACGCAAACGTCGCCACCACGGCACAGAGCACCGCGACAATCGTCCACCAAAGTTTGACCGACATACGCTCGGACATAGACACCTTCTTTTACTGACAAGAAATATACTTTTAAGCCGCGCAGATTTTGCGCCCGAGTTCATAGGCCATATCGGGAAATTCGGAAGACTGACACTGACTGCGCGTACCGCACCCGATTCCCATCACCTGCCCCACATCGGTCCATCCCATGTAGCGCACGATCGTTTCGTAGTGCACTTTTAAGGCCGTCATGGTCCAATCGTTGGTGTTCCAAGCCGCGGCCAAAAGCGCTGCGTTTTTGGGACGATGCAATTGATTGTTGATAGCGTAGAAACGATCGATAAAGAGTTTGAGTTGCGCCGAGAAACCGAAGTAGTACAAGGGCGTGCAAAAAACGATCAAGTCGCTGTCAATCAAGCGATCGTTGATTTCAAACATATCGTCGCGATACACGCACGGACTTGAACCCAGGCCGCAGTGATCGCACCCGCTGCAGGCCGTGATGCGTTTAAACGCCGCATCAAAACGCACGATGTCGGCGCCGACCTCTTGGGCACCTTCGATGAAGCGATCGGCCAAAAGAAAGGAAGCGCCGCGCTTATGCGGACTACCGGTCACAATCGTGACCTTGACGCCTTTTTTGGAGACTTGCGCGCGTGCCGCCGGAATGCCGGCCACACCGGCTGCGGCAACGCCGGTTGCCAAAACTTCTCTGCGCGAATACATGCGAATTGTTTTTTCCGACATGGCAACTCCTGCTGTGTTGGGGGATCTACAGGAATCTTAGTGCCAAACGCGTAGCATGTAAAATACTTATTTCTTATCTTTATTTATGCTGTCAATGTATTTTTGAAGATGTTCGATAAAAGCGGCGGTCGTGGCGGTGTGCACGTCGGACTTCTTCCACACCAACACGGTGCTGGACTCGATTCCCGGTCGCAGGGGCACCTTGACGATGCCGTCGTATTCGCTTTCGAGATCTAGATTCAGAGACACGCCGATACCCGAGCGCACCATGGAGGCGATGTTGTAAAGCAAATTGCCCGTGGCCACGATGTTGGGCGTAATTCCCGAAGACGCAAACCAGTTTTCGATCAAGTTGGCAACGATCGGTCGTACGGTGGTGAGCAACTGTTCGTTTTTCAAGTCTTTGGGCGTGACGTGTGCTTTGCCCGCCAACGGATGATCGGCCTTGACATAGGCGCACCAGCGCTCTTTGACGGGCAAATGCAAAAAGTTGTAGCGCGTCACGTCAAAGGGCTCCATCACCAAGCCCAAATCCAATGTGCCCTGCTCGATTTTTTCTTTGATACTGTCGGTATTGCCGCTAAAGACTTCGATTTTGACCAGAGGGTAATGCTTTTGAAAATCGGCGAGCGCATCGAAAAGCACGGCGCCGGCACGAAAGTCTCCGCTGCCGATGGCAATACGCCCGGCCAAACTTTCTTCGGGACGACTCAATTC
>CALKKK010000116.1 GCA_937995395.1 uncultured Sutterella sp.
GCCAAGTCTTTGGGCTGCAATGAGCCGGACCTTAAAGATTGCAAAGCCGCCATCGGCTTGGGGTGGGATGAAATCTTGCGCCGCGTGGTACCCGATTGTCCGCAAAATCAATGGAACGACTTTGCTCAGGCCTATCGCGATTGGTACATTCGTCGTGAAGAAGAGGTGCCTGTGGTCGAAGGCTTGCGAGAATTGATGACTGCCATGAAAGAAAAGGGCTTGCGCTTGGCGGTGGCCACGGGCAAGTCGCGTCAGGGCTTAAATCGCGTTTTCGGCTTAACGGGTCTTGCGCCCTTGTTTGAAGACACGGTAACGGCGGATGAAACTTTTTCCAAGCCCAATCCCGCCATGCTCCGTGAGCTTTCCGATCGCACGGGTGTGCCGTGCGAGAACATGGTGATGATCGGAGACTCTATTCACGATTTGATGTTGGCGCAAAACGCCGGAGCCGCAGCCGTGGGTGTGTCGTATGGCGGATGCTCCAAAGAAGAGCTCGACAAGTATCCCAATATCGGCATTGCTGCCGATACCCAAGAATTGGCAAAGATTTTGGGTCTTGAAGATTTGCTTGTGAAGTAAGCGTAGAGCAAATTTTCGATTAACGATGCCGCGAGGTCTTGCCGGACTTCGCGGTTTTTGCTGTGCGGCGGTCAAAGACTTTGGGCTTGTGCGCCAAGCTCGGTTTGTGTTCGCGTACTTCGCCACAAGCGCGCCCGGTCCCCAGCAGAGCAAAAACAGTCGGAAGTTTCGGCAACTCCGGTTTGGCCTTGCGCCAGTCTTTTACGCTTTTTGTCACCAAACTTTCTTCGTTGCCGGTGACGTCCGTTGCAATCGTGATCAAGGTGTCGTCAGCCAAAGTTTCAATCATGGCCGAGAGCATCTTGTTGTTGCGATAGGGCGTTTCGATGAAAAGTTCCGTTTCCGAACATTTGCGACTTTCGATTTCAAGCGCCTTTAATGTCTTGGCGCGTTCATCGTCGTGAATGGGAAGATAACCGAGAAAGCGAAAACGCTGGCCGTTCATGCCGCTAGCCATCAAGGTTAAGAGAATGGAGCAGGGACCCACCAAGGGTTTGACAATGATGCCGAGTTCGTGTGCCCGCAATACAAGTCCTGCACCGGGATCGGCCACGCCGGGACAACCCGATTCCGAAACAATGGCCGTATCGACACCGGCCAATAACGGTTTGAGCCAAAGATCGAACTGCGTTGCATCGGGCACGTGTCCGATTTCGACGATTTCAAGTTCGGCAATAGGTTTGGGATGTCCGACGTCCTTTAAAAAGGCACGTGCGCTTTTGGCGTTTTCGGCCAGAAACCGCGTGCATGACTTGGCAACTGCCAATGTGCTTTGAGGCAGCGTTTCAAACTCGGCAGCTTCTGTGATGCGATTGGGTAAGAGGTAAAGAATGCCGGACATCTCGATCAAAACCTTTCTTTAGAGCGTATCGGACAAACCGTCGATGGCGTCAATACCTGCGCGAGCAAGCATGGAAGTCACGCGCATCAAGGGCAAACCGATGAGGCTTGTGGGGTCGTCGCTCGAAACGGACTCCATGATGGCAATGCCCAACTTTTCAATTTTCGCAGAACCTGCGCAGTCGTAAGGCTCTTCGCGACGGATGTAGTTTTCGATTGCTTTTTGAGAGAGCTTACGAATCTGCACCACCGTGTCGCTTACGGTTTCTTCAAAGGTTCCGTCGGCATGCACTACGCACACGGCCGTGTGAAAGACAAGCTTTTGGCCTTGCATGCGAGAAAGCTGTTCGACTGCGCGCTCAAAGTTGCCCGGTTTTCCTAAGGCGGTGCCGTTTAAGTCGCAGACTTGATCGGACCCAATCACAACGGAGCCGGGAAACTGTGCGGCTACGGCTTGCGCTTTAGCTCGTGCCAAACGGCGGCTTAAGTCTACGGGGCTTTCGCCTTCCAAACGGGTTTCATCCACATCGGGGCTGTGGCATGTGTACTCCAAGCCCAGACGATCCAGGAGCTCGCGGCGATAGCGGGAGCTCGAAGCAAGAATAAGAGGTGTTGTATGAGTCATAGTGAGCGATATTGTACTCAAAGACTTTTTGCGTTTCCTTAAGCTGAAGTGGGACGAATAGAGAGTTTTTTATTGTTTGCAGTTGAGGTTCAAAAATACGGTTAAGTTTTCCCGGTCAGGAACATCCGTTGAGAAAAAAGCGTGTCTTTCGATTGGCGCAGATTCTCATTTCCCGCTACACTTCGCCGACAAAAATCGAGCCCGATTCAAAAGGCTCGTTTTCAGTCGATTGAACCCCATCCATATCCGCACATGCAATACGTTGATATTTTCGAACTTTCCCGCGCTCGTTCTACGATTGAAGGCACGCTCACGGCTGGCGATTTGCCAGAAGCTTTTTCTTTGTTAGAAGGCGACGCCAAGGACATTCAGGTCTCTTATAAAGCCCAAGGTACGGCAGGCCGCCGCGAATTGGCAGGCGCAGATTTGATTTTGGACGCCACGGTGGTGACTGCCTGCGTGCGCTGTTCCAAGCCTGTGACGATTCGCATCGAAAAAACGGTGCCCTTTTTGTTCACGAAGACCGAAAAAGAAGCCGACGCCATGCCCATCGAAGACGACGAAGAATTTGAAATCGTTGTGGGCTCTCGTAAGTTTGATATCGCACACTGGGTGGAAGAAGAAATCATTTTGTCGTTGCCGCAGTTTGCCCAACATGACGACTGCGAGCCCGATCGCGAGTTGCTTCAGACCGAAGAAACCGAAGAGACGGCCGCCAAGCCCAATCCCTTTGCGTGTCTTGCCGCGCTCAAAAACAAGAAGTAATGCGTACGAAGCCCACGAATTTCGAGGGCTTTCGTGTTTTTTGAGCCACGAAATTCATCGGCGAGACGCCAAGCAATCCGCTAAAATTAATCATTCGACTGCAAACGGTTTTGTTTGCATATTTTCCTATCGTTAAAAGGCATTCGTTTATCCCATGTCCAACGCTTCCGTCGTTTTTCAGATTCCCGGTTCCTGTGCCCTGTCGGCTTTCCGTGCCGAACGTCTCTTAGGTCTATTGAAGGCTCGCGACAGCCGTGTGGCCTCGGTGCGCGCCCGCTACGTGCATTTCGTGCATGCTAAGCGCGAATTGACCGCACAGGAAATTGAACGCCTCAACGTTTTGCTCGACTACGGTGATCCGGCTCAAGAGGGCGATTCTTGTGCCGCATTCTTGGTCGTTCCCCGTTTGGGCACGATCAGCCCCTGGGCATCGAAGGCTACCGATATCGTGCACAACTGCGGCATCGATGCCGTGGAACGTATCGAGCGCGGTGTTCGCTACGATTTGACCTTTGACGTCTGCCTGCCCCAGACAGAAGAACTCTCTGCCTTGACCGCACTCATGCACGATCGCATGACCGAAACGGTGATGTCCGTCGATGTGGACGCCTCCGTTCTCTTTAAAGACGTGGCCGGCAAACCCATGGCGGTGGTCGATATCGTTGCCGGCGGCAAGGCCGCTTTGGAAAAGGCCAACGTGGATTTGGGCTTGGCTTTGGCCCCCGACGAAATCGATTATTTGGTCGACGCCTTCGGCCGTCAGGGTCGCAATCCGACCGACGTCGAACTGATGATGTTTGCGCAGGCCAACAGCGAACACTGCCGCCACAAGATTTTCAACGCTCAATTTACGATTGACGGCGTCGATCAGGAAAAGACGCTTTTCGGGATGATTCGCGACACGCACAAGAAGTCGCCCAGAGGCACCATCATTGCCTATTCGGATAATGCCGCCGTCTTTGAAGGTCCCACGGTGCCGCGTCTTTACACGCGCCCGAGTCAGGATGATATGTTCGGCTCCAAGTTTGAAGAACGCTTGGAACCCTGCCACACTGTCTTTAAGGTCGAAACCCACAACCACCCGACGGCCATTTGTCCGTTCCCCGGTGCTTCCACGGGTTCTGGCGGCGAAATTCGTGACGAAGGTGCTACGGGTCGCGGCGCTCGTCCCAAGGCAGGTCTTTGCGGCTTCTCCGTATCGTCACTGAACATCGAAGGCCTCAACCAAGAATGGGAAAACGATAAGGATACGACGGGCAAAGCTCAGGACGGTGCAGACGTCAAGTACGGTGCACCGAGCCGCATCGCCACGCCTTTGTCGATTATGACCGAAGGTCCTATCGGTGCAGCCGCCTTTAATAACGAATTTGGTCGCGCCAATATTCTCGGTTACTTCCGCGTGTTTGAAGCCCGTGTGGGTGAAACCCGCTACGGCTACCACAAGCCCATTATGCTTGCGGGCGGCATCGGCAACATCCGAGAAGATCAGACCGCCAAACATACCCTTGAACCCGGCACGCTTTTGATCGTGTTGGGCGGCCCGGGCATGCGCATCGGCTTGGGCGGTGGCGCTGCAAGCTCCATGACCTCCGGCTCCAATGCCGAAAGCCTTGACTTTGATTCCGTGCAGCGCGGCAACCCCGAAATGGAACGCCGTGCCCAGGAAGTGATCGATCGCTGCTGGGCAAGCGGCGCCGACAACCCCATTTTGGCCATTCACGATATCGGTGCGGGCGGGCTTTCGAACGCCATGCCCGAACTTGCCGACTTGTCCGGCCACGGTGCCAAGTTAAGTTTGGATAAGGTGCCCGTGGAAGAAAAGGGCATGAGCCCCTTGGAAGTGTGGTGTAACGAAAGTCAGGAACGCTACGCCATTGCCATCGCGCCGGAATCTTTGGAAAAGTTCGACGCTTTCTGCAAGCGCGAACGTTGCCCGTACGCTGTGTTGGGTACGATCAGCGAAGACGGCGAATTGGTCGTCGACGGTCGCAAGGGTGAAGACACCGCAGTTGACATGCCCATGGAAGTGCTCTTGGGTAAGCCCCCGCGCATGCATCGTGATGTCAAGAGCGTCGCGCCCGCATTGAGCGAATTCGATGCCGGCGACTTGACGATCAAAGACGCCCTTTATCGCGTGCTGAAGCACCCGACGGTTGCCAACAAGAACTTCTTGATCACGATTGGCGATCGTTCCGTGGGCGGTCTTGTCACGCGCGATCAGATGGTCGGTCCCTGGCAGGTGCCGGTGGCTGACTGTGCCGTGACGAACGTGAACTTCACGGGCTTTGCCGGTGAAGCTATGGCGATGGGCGAACGCACGCCGGTGGCCGTGATTGACGCCGCTGCCGCAAGCCGTATGGCCATTGGTGAGGCCGTCACCAACTTGGCAGCTGCCGATATTGAACTTCCCTTGGTGAAGCTTTCCGCCAACTGGATGGCCGCTTGCGGCGCCGAAGGCGAAGATGCCAAGCTCTATAGTGCCGTGAAGGCCGCGAGCGACATCTGCCAGACGTTAAACATCTCCATTCCCGTCGGTAAGGATTCCTGCTCCATGCGTACCGCTTGGAGCGAAGGCGAGACGAAAAAGTGCGTCACAAGCCCCGTGTCTTTGATTGCCTCTGCCGCCGCTCCTGTGAAGGACGTGCGCTTGACCTTGACGCCGGAACTTCGCCGTGACAAAGACTCCGTTCTTTTGGCAATCGACTTGGGTCAGGGCAAGAACCGTATGGGTGCTTCCGTTTTGGCTCAGGTTGCTCAGAGCTTTGGCAATACGGCGCCCGACGTGGACGATCCCGAACAGCTTGCCAAGTTTGTGGCAGTGTTGCGCAAATTGACTTTGGCCGGTTGCGTCTACGCTTACCACGATCGCTCCGACGGCGGCTTTGCTGCAACCTTGAGCGAAATGATGTTTGCCACCCACTGCGGTTTGGATGTGGATTTGGCTGGGCTTGTGACCGGTACGACCGATACGGCTGCTGCTATGCAGGCATTCTTCAGTGAAGAGCTCGGTGCAGTGATTCAGGTGCCTACTGATCGTTTGGACGACGTGCTCTCGCAACTGAAGACTTCGGGTCTTGCCGATTGCACTTGCGCCATTGCCCGCATCAACGATACCGACACCTTGAAGGTTTCTTTGGGCGAACAGGTTCTCTTGGAAGAAAAGCGCGTTGACTTGACGGCTGCATGGACAGAAGTCAGCCACGCCATTGCACGCAATCGCGACAACCCGGCTTGCGCCGACAGCGAATTTGCCGTGCAGACTGATCCGGAAGTCAAGGGCTTGTATGTTTACACCAACTTTGATAACGAAGAACGTGTGGCAGGTCCCTACATCTTTAACGGTCTGGCTCGTCCCAAGATGGCCGTGTTGCGCGAACAGGGCGTGAACTCTCAGACTGAAATGGCCGCTGCCTTTACGCGTGCTGGTTTTGATGCCTACGACGTGCACATGACCGATCTTCTGACCGGTCGCGTGAAGTTGGAAGAGTTCTGCGGCTTGGCAGCTGCAGGCGGCTTCTCTTACGGCGACGTGTTGGGTGCCGGTGGCGGTTGGGCCAAGACAATCCTGCACAACAGCTATTTGAGCGACATGTTTGCCGAGTTCTTTGCACGTGGCGACACCTTTGCTTTAGGTATCTGCAACGGCTGCCAGATGATGAGCCATTTGCACAGTCTCATTCCGGGCGCCGAAGCTTGGCCGCAGTTTGTGCGCAATAAGTCCGAGCAATTCGAAGCCCGCTTGGTACAGGTGCGTCTGGAAAAAAGTCCCTCCATCTTCTTTATGGGGATGGCTGGCAGCTCCATGCCCATCGTCAACAGCCATGGCGAAGGTCGTGTTCAGTGGCGTGATCCGGCGCATGCCGCACAGGCCCACATTGCCGCTCGTTACGTCGACGGCAACGGGAACCCGACCGAAGTCTACCCCTTGAATCCCAACGGTTCTGTGGGCGGTGTGACGAGCGTGACGACTGCCGACGGTCGCTTCACGATCATGATGCCGCATCCGGAACGCACCCACCGTACGGTTCAGATGAGCTGGCATCCGCGCACTCAGGGTGAACACTCGCCCTGGATGCGTATGTTTGAAAACGCTCGCGTTTGGGTGGGTTAATTTAAGTACGGGCGCACTTTCCTCGAAGTGCATTTCGTCATAACCTAAGGAGCGCTGCGGAGAAATCTACAGCGCTCTTTTTTCGTATAGGGAGAAAATCATCGATGGATTGGGCGGTCTTCAGCGCCTTTGTGGTGGCAAGTTTCATTTTGAGTGTGGCACCGGGGCCCGATAACTTGTTTGTGTTGGTGCAATCGGCCACATATGGCGCACGAGCCGGCCTTTGGGTAGTGGCCGGGCTCTTGACGGGGTTGGTGGTGCAGACCCTTTTGGTGGCTTTAGGTGTGGCTGCCATTGTGGCGGCAAGCCCCATGCTCTTTTGGGCGATTAAGATCGTAGGCGCCTGCTACCTTGTCTATTTGGCCGTGATGGCCTGGCGTGCGGGCAGTACCGAAGAGGGCAGAACCTTGGATACCACAAGTGCCTTGGTTTTGTGGCGCCGCGGCGTCATCATGAACATCACCAATCCGAAGGTTCTGATTTTCTTTTTGGCATTTTTCCCGCAGTTTTTGGTGCAGGCGTCCGATATTCCTGTTGTGGTGCAGATGATTGTGCTCGGAGTCACATTTATGGCCACCACAGCCGTGGTGTTTGGCGGCGTGGCTTTGGGTGCAGGCGTCTTGGCAGATAAATTGAGAACTCCGAGGGTGCAGTTTTTTCTCAATAAAACCGCTGCTGTGATTTTTGTTGGGTTAGCAGTCGGGACGTTGGTGGGAGCATAAGCTCAATATCACGCGGCAAAGAGCCCTGATGACGGTAGTCGGCAGGGCTCGTCAGTTTGGATTGGATTGTTTTAGGGCAGTGTTTCGAGCCAAGCGGTCAAATCGTCGCGGAAGTGATCTCCGTCGGGGAAGTTTTCAGACTTTCCGATTCTCCAGCCGTGATTGCCGGTCGGATAGACATGCAACGAAACGGGGCGATTGTTTTCGATCATGGCACGGGTGTAGAGGAGGCTACCTAGAGCACCTGCGAACTGATCTTGAGCCGATACGGCGATAAATGCGGGCGGCGTGGTCAGCCCCACGTGTTTGTAGGCTGAGAAAGTCGTGTCGTACTTGACCGAACGATCTTCACCGATCAGATTTTTTCGGCAGGAGCTTTTCGGCATGGTTTCTTCCTGCATCATCGTGATGTTGGGGTAGATCAAAACGGAGAAGTCGGGGCAACTTTGTCCTGAGCAGCTGACCGACGACATTGCGGCAAGATGACCGCCTGCACTTGCGCCCACCACACCGACAGTGTTGTAGCCGTAGCGTTTTGCCATTGATCGCACAAGTTCGACGGCACGATTGGCATCGGCAAGCGGGACTTCGGGATTGCCTTTGGGCAAACGATACTTCAGCAGAAAAACCGTGAAGCCTTTGTCGTTAAAAAACGGTGCGTAGCTATCGGTCATCGAGGCCATGGAAAGCGTTCCATATCCGCCGCCAGGCATGAGGATGACAGCTTTTCCGTTGGGAGATTTGGCAGGTAAAACTTCCATTCGGCCTTCCGTGACGTTGTAGATATTACCTTTGGCGTCCGTTTTCTCGGCCTCGGTAATCGTGCTTTTATTCGGTGCACCGTCAGGCCAAAGGGGGATAACATCGGCTGCCGCAAGGGTACCGGTAGCAAAAAGAGTCGCTAGGGCGGTCAATGTCTGAAGTTTATGGAACATGTTTTTTCCCAGCAGAAAAAATGAGGAATGTTTGAGTATGAGGTCGCAACGGCGATGAGCGTATGCGACTTGAGAGAAGTCTAGTAAGGCAAGGCTTTGGGGGCAAGCAAAAGGAGAGCGTGTTTCTGATGGATCAATCCATATGAGGTTAAGTATTTAGGGGCACGGGTGCTGTTTACAAGGTTTAAAAAGTTCAGTTGTGTAAAGGCTTGAAAACCAAAGCCGGGGCTCCTCATCCATGTGTATTGCCCGTAGTTTAAAAAGGCGAAGCCGAGTAAACGACTTCGCCTTGGCATCAAATCATCAGATCAAACGAGTTGATTAGAAGCGATGCAACAGACCAGCGGTGAGTTCGTAGCCGCTCGGGGTAGCTTCATCACCACCCTTGGCTTCGATCTTTTCCTGGGTGTAACCGCCCATTACGTACACGGAGGTACGCTTGGAAAGAGCGTAGTCGTAAGCGCCGGCAACCGTCCAACGGGTGAATTCCATATCATCCTGGTTTTCAGCATCGCGGTAGCCGATCTGGGCTTTGGCAACACCACCACCGATCGGGTAGTTTACACCGAGGCTGAGACCGAAACCATCGAGGAAGCCATAGCCAGAGTATTTATCATTAGCCTTATCAGTCCAGGTCATTTCCTTAACGCCGTTCAAGACAACACCGGCGCGCTGAGCGGCATTGAGTTCCTGATCCTTGAAGTACTGACCGAAGACGAGCACCTTGAGACCGTTGTCGAAGGTGTAGTTGCCACCCAACGTGAAGGTCATGCCGTCATCTTCGTGAGCGACGGTACGCTTATTACCGTAGAGCGTAGCATCGGCAACGAACACGGCTTCGAAAGCACCTGTCTGATAACGAGCTGCCAAGGAAGCATAGCGATCGGAATCTGCCTTACTTTCTTCAGCATCAGTATTTGTGTCATTCTTCAAAGAGTACATGGCGTAGCCAGTGAAGCCGGCAAACGTCGGAGTGCGATAGGAAATACCATTGCTCACGCGGGTCCACATGGAGGCGGAAGCCATGCCGGAACCGAAGCCGCGGGTCGTGTTAGCAAAAAGGGGATCGATAGCTCGGAACAAGCCATTGGCACCCAAGGTAGAACCGAAGATCGGCAAACGACCAAAGCGGAATTCGCCGAACGGGGTCTGAACATCGATGTTTGCTTCACGATCAAAGATGGAGCCGCTGGTGAACAAAGCGCCAGTATCGGCGTGGAAGCCGTTTTCAAGGGTGAAACCCACCTTGTAACCGTTGCCCAAATCTTCGGAACCACGCAAACCGAAGCGGGAACCGAATTCCTGACCCTGAACCATACGGAATTCATCAGCGTCCTTTACACCTGCGACGTCAGCGTCAGAGTGTGTGTAGGAAAAGCCCGTATCGATCAAGCCATAAACCTGAACCTGGGGAGCAGCCATAGCGGCACCGGCAAAAGCGCCGGCAACGGACAAGGCCAAAAGAGTCTTTTTCATGAAAATTCTCCTCTTTCTCGATTGAAAGAAACTACTAATTTTGAGTGTTATTGATAAGGCATCGAGAACCACTCTTTTACTCGGTGCCTAACGTTCGAAAAGCGGCATAAGGTTTTTGGGCCTTATGCCGCAGTTCAAGATTTAGAGAATCTTACTTCTTCTTGGAGTTTTCGATAGCCGTGCGAGCAGCGATACGACCGAAGATCGTGCAGTCTGCCACAGCAACCGTACCCAAGCGAACCATACCGTGGACGCCGCCGGTCACTTCACCTGCAGCCATCAAGCCCTTGATGACTTCGCCGCGGGCGTTCAAGACCTGAGCCTTGTCGTTGATTTCCAAACCGCCCATGCAGTGGTGCACGCGCGGCCACAAGCGGCAGGCGTAGAAGGGGCCTTCAACGTTCTGGACACCGTCATCGAAGAACATGCAATCGAATTCCGGATCCTTCTTAGCCTTCATGTAGCCGTTGAACTTGTCGTTTTCAGCCTTCAAAGCATCGTACGGAATCTTGAAGTGGTCGGCGAGTTCCTTCAAAGTGTTGAACTTGGTGATCACGCCCGATTCCTGAACACGCTTGAACATTTCGGGGGTCATGTTGTGGCCCACAACCTTGTTCATGACGTTCTTTTCGCATGCGTAGATCACAGCCGGGTGACCCATGGCAACGATAGCGTCGGCACGAACCTTACGGTTACCGGTTTCCTTGATGAAGCGCTTGCCGGTTTCCGGATCGACCATGGGGCCGTAACCGACGGTGGATTCCACGAACAAGGGAGCAAGACCGAAGCCCTTTTCGTCGGGGCTGGTCCACGGACCCAACTGAATCCAGTCCATCTGAATGGTGTTGGCACCGATCATCTGGGCTTCCTGAATCATTTCGCCGGTAGCGCCCGGGTGGTTGGTGGAACCGAAGTTTTCGTTCAAGCGCGGATCGTGATCCATACGCATCTTGACGTTCTGGCTGAAGCCGCCGGAAGCGAGCAACACGCCATAGCGAGCGCGGATAAAGGTGCTGCGGCCGCTCTTTTCATTGCCGAAGCGATAGCCGCGACGAGCCTGAACGCCCAAAACGGAACCGTCCTTGTCAACCACGAGGTTGTCAACCATGGTACGCAGTTCCACGGGGATATTGTATTCCTTGCACTTGGCAAGCATCGGGTTGATGAAGCCGGCACCCGTGTTTTCGACCACAGCGTGGCTGCGGGGAACGGAGTGACCGCCGTGGAAGGTCACGGCCTTGAACTTGACACCGATCTTGTCACGGAGCCATTCGTAGTTGGCAACGGATTCGTCGGCAATACGACGAGCCAAGGACGGGTGGGCCAAACCGCCGCCGGCCTTGACGATATCTGCAAACAGGAGGTCGGCATTGTCCTTGATGCCGTCTTTGGCCTGCATGTCGGTACCGGCAGCAGCGATGGCGCCGCCGTTGATGATGGAGTTACCGCCGGCAGAAGGCATCTTGTCGAGAACGAGCACTTCCTTCAGACCATTTTCATGGGCTTCGAGAGCGGCGGCCAAACCGGCAAAACCGGTACCGATGATGAGGAAGTCAACGGTGCGATCCCACTTCTGGGGAGCAGGCACAGCGGCGGAAGCGACGCTGGCAACGGAACCGAGACCCAAAGCACCGACGGTGCCGAGCAAGTTACGACGGGAAATATCGAACATTTGAGTTTTCTCCTTCTCAATTAACGATGGTCGAAAACGATCATTTACGATGATTTTTATCGTTGTTTTCGACTTTTTTTCTACGAGGGAAAGATTAAAACTCCTCCACCGAAAGTAGTACCCTTGTGCAGGGTAAGTCGTTCTATAGGACTACCCTTGCGGCAACCTCCATCTGTGAGGGTGTCAAATATAGCATAAACCCGTATGTAATCGAGTATCATTTTGATACATAAAAAATAAGGAGTGCATTCGAGATACACCCCTTAAGATTTGCGTAATTAAAAAGTGCTGTTCGGACTAGTTAGAAGCGGTGATTAAGTCCTATAAAGACAGTATTGTTGGCTAATCCGGTTTCTTCTTTGGCAAATGCAGGCGGCATGGAAGAGCCGCCGCCACCGGCTAATACAAACTTGGCGTTGTCTTCATTTTGTACGCCGAAGACACCGGCGTATACCTTGGTGGATTTGGAGAGGGGATAGTCGTAACGAATACCCCAACTCAAAGCGTCGCCTTTGTCCTGATCGCAGTTGGTCAAGTAACCCACGGTGACGGCTAAGGCGCCGCCCAGCATCGGTGTTAAAGAACCGAGCTCGGTTGCCCATAAATTGGGCACTTCAAT
The DNA here is from genome assembly GCA_937995395.1 of uncultured Sutterella sp. Taxonomy (GTDB): domain Bacteria; phylum Pseudomonadota; class Gammaproteobacteria; order Burkholderiales; family Burkholderiaceae_F; genus Duodenibacillus. The sequence goes on from CALKKK010000116.1 coordinate 12,345, forward strand.
ATCGTCGGACTGGCGAGCCGTCACGATGACATTGAGTTTGGTGACGTTGAAGTCATAAGCGGCAGAGAAAGATTCAAACCAGACGTCGTCCAATGTCTTGGCACCGATCTTGGGATTGTTCCACTTGGCAAAGCTTAAGTTAGACGTAAAGGGGCCGTTGACATAACGGAATCCCAGGTTGTAGAAGTTACCGCGGGCGTTAGAGGGTTTCTCCACGCCATTGTCCTGATAAGTCTGTTCTCCAAAAGCCGCCATGAAGGTGGTAGTCAACCCGGCCACTGTCGGGGTGGAGTAGACCAGAGAGTTGTCCATGCGGGTGGTGGCCAAAGGTGCGCCGCCGCTACTTAACCCGATGCCGTTGGTCGAGACGTGACCGGGCACGCCAAATGCACCGATGGCTCCGCCCAAAGATTGCCCTGTGGGCTCGTTCATGGGTAAGCTCATAAAGTGAGGCGTGTATTGACGGCCGAAGCTGATGGAGCCGAAATTGCCGCGCACGCCCACGACGGTTTCGCGCTCAAAGAGGTAGTTGGGGTTGTTGCCGGTGGAAATCCCTTCGTCGTTCAAAATCCCCATTTCAAGACGGAAAAATGCCGTCAAGCCGCCGTCCATTTCTTCAGTACCGGAAAACGTGACGCGACTGCCTCCGTTGGCGCCGCCCGAACTTAGGCGCGTCACGGTCGTGTTGCCAGCCGTATAGGCTTCTAGATAACTGTCGATCATGCCGGAGATTTGCACTTGGGCGGCCTGAGCCGGGGTCGTCAGAGCGAGAGTGGTCAAAAGAGCGGCTGCTGACAGACGCATGGAAAAATGTTTCATGTGTGTCCTTGTTTAGAGGTTAGACAAAAGTACCGGGCGCAAATCTTTGGAAGTTTCCGACCGGGCTCGGGGTCGTGTTAGGGGCGATTTGTGCCGACAACCGCACAAGGCAACACGCGTTCGCGTTAAACTGAAGTGTCTTCTTACTTACACACCGTGCAACAGGAACAAACTCATGAGCGATATGCTTTGGTCGATTGTCAGTGTCGTCGTACTGCTCTTTTTGTATTTGTCAGTACTGCACTCGGTGCGCAATTATGCCAAATCCATACCCATTAGTACACTTTCAGGGCAGGAAAATGAACCGACCGGTGTTGCAGGCATGCTTTTAGCCGTGGTGGGTTACGCGTTGGCCTTGGGTTTTTGGCGTTTGGCCGAAGCCGCCAATGTCATGAGTTTTGTGCTTTCAACCTTTAACGACGACCCGGATTTGACGGTGCTTCTGGCCGTGGCCGGACCTTCGTGCTTAGCGGCTCTGACCGCCTTTTTGGCCGTGCAGCGATTAGCGGGCGGCAGAAACCCTGCAGCACTCTGGCAAAGCATCTGTTTGCTGCTCTATAGCGGGATTGCCCACGAGTTTGTGTTGGCGCGTTTTACCAATATCCCGAACGATGAAACGATTGCAGCCGTTTGGGGCGTCTTGGCTTCTTTGTGCGCCCTTTATTTGATCGCGGCACCGCGTTCGAGAAACACTTACGGGCTCAACAGATAGAAACAACTTTGCGCGTTTTTTCTATTTTTTGTCAGGTTTTCTAAGCAATCCATCCAATTATTTTTTTTGCCGTATTGCTTAGCATAAGGCAATGTTTTTTTAACTTCTATTCGCTTAAATACTACAAAATCGGCAGTTGAACCACCACACCTTGCAAGGTCGCTGCCAAGGCTAAAAAAACGAGAAAGAAACACCTATGCTGATTTCCACTAAAGCTGCGGACGATACCGATCGCGTCCGCGTGAAAATTTGCGGTTTAACGCGTGAAGACGATGTCATGATGGCTGTCGGGGGCGGTGCCGACGCCGTCGGGTTTGTTTGCTATCCGGCAAGTTCCCGCTACGTCTCTCAGTCGCGCTTGATGTCGCTGATAAGCCTCGTTCCCGAATCCGTCACGCCGGTACTGGTTTTTGTCAATCCCACTGCCGAAGAAGTGCGCAGTCACTTGGCGCTTTTCCCGCAAGCGGTTTTGCAATTTCACGGTTCGGAATCTCGAGCGTTTTGCGATCAGTTCCATCAGCCCTATATCAAGGCAGTGGCCGTGAAAAATTCCGACGAGCTCTTGAAAATTCAAGACGAGTACCCGATGGCCAGCGCTATTGTGGCCGACGTGGACGATCCTTCGCACGGCGGCACCGGGGAAGTGTTTGATTGGAATGCCGTGGCACGCATTCGTGACAAAATTACCAAGCCGTTGATTGTGGCCGGCGGCTTAAATGCCCAAAACGTCTGCCAGGCCATCAGCATCATGCACCCGTGGGCCGTGGATGTGGCTAGCGGCGTGGAATTGGAGAAGGGCATCAAGGACCACGACAAAATCCTCGCCTTTATGGATGCGGTGGAAAGTTGCGGCGAAACCGAACCCTGTCCGCAGGAGATGGCCGCTTAAAGAAGCAACATCTTAACTCTGAGCAACCCAAATTCCCGGGAAATTTTTAGAACTAGGTAGTAATTTGGGGTAAAAAA
>CALKKK010000117.1 GCA_937995395.1 uncultured Sutterella sp.
TTCGGTCGAAAGAATCGTGCCCGTGGTCAAGCCCAAGAAGTTATAAAGACGCCCCATCCAGGCTGCGTCGCGACGAGCCAAGTAGTCGTTGACAGTCACGACGTGCACGCCCTGTGCGGGCAATGCGTTCAAATACACGGCCAACGTTGCCGTCAAGGTCTTACCTTCGCCGGTACGCATTTCGGCAATCTTGCCGTCGTTTAAGACCATACCGCCGATCAACTGAACGTCGAAGTGGCGCATCCCCAAGACACGGCGGCTGGCTTCGCGCACAACGGCAAACGCTTCAGGCAACAAAGCCTGCAGATCTTCGCCCTTTTGCAAACGTTCGCGGAATTCGGCGGTCTTGCCGCGCAATTCTTCGTCCGTGAGCTTTTGCATCTCGGGTTCGAGTTTGTTGATCTGAACACAGCGCTTACGATACTGACGCACGAGGCGATCGTTTCGGCTGCCGAAAATCTTGGTAAGGAAATTATCAAACATAGTTTCTTAAAGTACTTCAATACGGCGCACGAAAAAATTTACGGTACCAAAATCGCACGCACACAAACGGGCGCACTCGACACAAATTCGGCTCGAATGCGCGAAATAACGACCGATTATAGAGCACCGCACCCCCACACTACAAAAGGCGGCTGCCCTTGAATTGCATCATCTTGTGTCCAAACAAATATTTGCACTACCCGACAAAATTATTTTCGGGTTAGACTCGCCGCTTCCATCAGCTTGCGACTCGTTTTGACGCATTGAATAATTTTTTGGGAAGCACTACACATGACACGAGTAAAACACATTGACGCCCCATCTTCGAACAATATCTATCGAATCGAATTTCCACTCGAACTTACTCAAGAAGTCGTCGACGAAATCGATCTCAAGTTCGATTGCATTCGGGGCATCATTCACGAAACCCTTGTTTTCTGTACCGAAACTGTGAATGACTGCATGCAAGATCCAGAATGGCGCAACTTGTCGGCCGTCATTTCCCGACTGGAAAGAAATTTTGACTCCCTTTCCGAGTCAAATCTTGCCAAATACCGCAGACTCAATGAGCAAAAAGATATTCTGGACCAAAAATTCAATCTGGCGCCGGAAGTAGTTAAGGATCATGTTATGGAGGTTGTTCGCGTTTACGAACATTCCCTATGCGACTTTGAAGTTGATCTCGTTATTGCGGATGCTTTCATGATCCTTCAGCGTTGTCATGAAACAGGAGAAAACATCGACCCGAAATATCTCTTTGAATCATATCCTGTACGTTTCCACAAAGGCTTTGACGATCCCGGGCTACATCTTGAAAATGACCGACTCGTCTGGTCCGATACAGCCCGTCCCGATTTCGTCATCGACTTGTCCTACAATCGAGACGATGCAAAAGCCGTCAGATCCTTTGCCGACAAAACGATCGACATTTGCCTTTGTGAAAAGTTCTTGGAAGACGAAGAGCGCGAATTTAGTGTCGTGCTGACCAAACGCCGAAGCAATTCCCGCCCGCAAAAAAGCGCCCAAGTTCGACAGGTGCCTACCGAAGACCCGCAGGATCGCATTCGTCACTTCGAGGAGTTAATCGTCAGACAGAAGAAGCAAATTCGCAAGGTTGAAAAAGCAATCGATCGTTCCATGCGCACCTATAATGCAAGTTCGTTCGATGAAAAAGGCAAATACATCAAAGGCGCGCCTTTGCTTGTTTCGAACAACTGTCAGGAACACAAAGATCGTCTTGCCAAGCTTAATCGCAAGCTTCAAGGCAACATCCAACAACTTGAAAAATTGAAAGTGCAAGCCCGATAACAACCATGGCCAACAATCTCTTTCGCGTCAAACGCTACAACGCACGCTCTTTTTCGCAAGTGTCTTACGACAGAAGCGAGGAGTATTCGTTGGCCGAAGATCTCTACGACGTCAGGCGCATTACTCGCATCATTGCGCCTGCGTTGCAGGGCTTTCCTTTAGGAATCAATTTCGGACAACTCGGACACGTTCGCCGAAAAGACGGCACGATTTATCTTTTTGTCTACACGGCCGTGCAACGCACCAAGTTGCGACAACTGTTGCCGCGCTTGGAAGAGTTAGTTCATGCGGCAGGCTACCGCGACAACATCGAAATCAAAGTCTTGCCGCAAAAGCCGCAAATCCATTTGAGAGAAAATCTCGCTTTCGGCAAACCCCGAGTGCCCGATCCTGTTGCCGGGCAAGCCATGATGAAAACAGCCGAAGACATGGAGCCTTCGGCTTTGAAAGATGCGCTGGAAGCGCTCGCCAAAACGTTGCAAAACAAACGCAATTAAGCGATCTGTCCGTCCAAAGAAACCGACTCTTTAAAGAGCTGCTTGTCTTTGCCGATGGTGGTGATTTCCCACGCATCGGGATCGGCCAAAAGCGCACGCAACAATTTGTTGTTGATGGCATGCCCCGACTTGTACGCGCTGTAGCGAGCCAACAAGGGATGCCCCAACACATACAAGTCGCCCATGGCATCCAAAATCTTATGTTTGACGAATTCGTCGTTGGAGCGCAAGCCCCCGACGTTTAAAACACGGAATTCGTCCATCACGATGGCGTTTTCGAGCGTGCCGCCCTTCGCCAGCCCCATCGAACGCAAAAGCTCGACTTCGGACACAAAACCGAAAGTGCGGGCGCGACTCACGGCCGACTCGTACGTTTCGCGACTTAAGTCCACAACGGCGTGTTGCACGGTCGAGTCGATGGCCGGATGCCCGAAATCGATCAAAAAGTCAAGAATAAAGCCTTCGTGGGGCTCCAACTTTGCCCACTTGTCGCCTTCGTGCACTTCGATTGTCTTTTTCACGCGCACGAAGCGTTTCGGCGCCGGTTGCTCCAAAAAGCCGGCACTGCGAAGCAGGTAGACAAACGATGCGCCGGAACCGTCCATAATCGGAATTTCCGGCGCGTCCACCTCTACATAAAGGTTGTCGATCCCTAAACCGTTCAAAGCACTCATCAAGTGTTCAATGGTCGAAACGATGACTTTGCCCTCGTTTAAGGTCGTGGCCATGCGGGTGTCGTTGACCGACTCGGGCTTGGCGGGCAAATCGACAGCGGGTGTCACGTCCACGCGGCGGAAAATAATGCCGGTATCGGGAGCGGCCGGTCGCATCACTAAGCGAACCTTGCGTCCGGAGTGAAGACCGATCCCCACGGCCGATACGCTCTGTTTAAGTGTGCACTGTTGAAGCATCTTGTTATCAGTTTTTTTAGTGGCTATTGCGCAATTTTGATACAAAAAACGCGCGGGATGCAAACCGATGACGATCCCGCGCGTGTTTTTTTGCGTTTTTAAGAGATTAAGAGCCCGAATTGCGGATAAAGGAAGGCACGCGGAAGCCCTGCATCGGATCTTCCTTGGTTTCCTTTTCTTCGGCGACCGGTACCGCAGGCTTGGGAGCGGGCGCTGCCGGTGCGGCAGGCTGCGTAAAAAAGCTCCCCAACCCCGAAGAAGGCGCCGAGAAGTTGGCACCGAACGTCGGCACCGTATGCTTAACCGGTTGCGGCGCCGGAGCGGGCGCTGCCGGCTGAGCCGGTGCCTGCGTGGCAAAGTTGTTAAAGCTCGGCATTACCTGTTGCTGAGCGGGCTGTTGTCCCCAAACTTGAGTGCCGCCGGGCTGAGTCTGAGGCATCTGAGCCATCTGAACCATTTGAGCCATTTCGCTTGCGGGCTGATCTAAGCCGGTGGCCACGACCGTCACGCGCAATTCATCGCCCATCGTATTGTCGAAGGCCGTACCGACAATCTGCATGGCGTCCTTGCTCACGAAATTCTTCATGATCGACATGACCTGGCGAACTTCGCTTTGACTCATCGTTTCGGCAGAAGCCGTCACGTAGACCAACAAACCGCGAGCCCCCTGAAGGTTGGCACCTTCCAAAAGCGGACAGGCGATGGCCTTTTCGGCGGCAACGCGGGCGCGGTTTTCGCCGCTGGCGGTTGCCGTCCCCATCATGGCCGTACCGCGTTCGCTCATCACGGTACGCAAGTCTTCAAAGTCGACATTGATCAAACCGGGCGTGTGAATGATTTCGGCGATACCGTTACAAGCCTTATAGAGCACATCGTCGGCAGCGGCAAAGCATTCGAGCATCGTGGCGTTTTCGCCCACTTCGTCTTCGAGCTTATCGTTCAAAATCACAATCAGGCTGTCGACCTTGTCCTTTAAGTTTTCAATACCGGCCTGAGCCTGACGCATACGACGACCGCCTTCGAATTCAAAAGGCTTAGTGACGACAGCGACGGTCAAAATGCCGAGCTCCTTGGCAATGGAAGCAATCACGGGAGCCGCACCGGTACCGGTGCCGCCGCCCATACCGGCGGTAATGAACAAAAGGTGCGTCCCTTCCAGAGCTTCGCGAATTTTTTCGCTGGCTTCCTGGGCGGCGCTTGCCCCTACTTCGGGCTTGGCGCCGGCACCCAAGCCGGTCTTGCCCAGCGGGATGACGATGTTGGCACGCGAGCGATTCAAAGCCTGCTGGTCGGTATTGGCCGCAATAAAGGTGATGCCTTGCGCATTTTTGTCAATCATGTGTTCGACGGCATTGCCGCCGCCACCGCCAACGCCGATGACCTTGATACAAGCGTTAAATGTCCCAGGTTGGTCTTCAATCATTGTGAAAGACATTCCCTCTTTCCCTTAAATAAATCTGCACGGACAAGGGGCAAATAAATCTGCCCCAAAATAAAAAAGCATCTAATTATCGCCTATTTTTTCAGTTGTCGCATAGCGATTTGCGAGTGGTTACTCTTAAAAGAGCGAAACATTGCGACAGTGCGCCTTCAAAACCCAATCTACGGGGGTTAAACCCTGCTCGACAAGCCAGTCGTCGGCCGCTTTAAAGTGGTCGCACCCGATAAACGGCAACGGGGGTCTTAAGGCCGACAATGGCGACGGATGATTGCTTTGCAAAACTTCAACAGGTCCCGTTTTGTAGCGCTCGATCAAATCGATCTTTTTCTGTGCCCAAGCGCCCCAGAGCATGAAAACGCAAGGATTGCCCTGTTTGAGCACCGTTGCCAAAAGGCGATCCGTCAACGTTTCCCAACCGCGTCCGGCATGCGAACCGGCACTAGCTTGTTCGACCGTCAAGACGGCATTTAAAAGCAAAACACCCTCTTCGACCCAAGGTGTCAGGTCACCGACGGTCGATACCGGAACATCAAACTCACGCGCGATTTCTTTAAAAATATTCTTTAAGCTCGGCGGCAACTTCTTCAAACTTTCCGGCACCGAAAAGGCCATGCCGGTTGCTTGTCCCGGTCCGTGATAGGGGTCCTGCCCCAAAATCACGACACGCACCTCCGAAGGATCTATGAGGCGCAAAACGCGAAACGGATCAGGCGGATAAATCGTGGCGCCGGCCACTTCTCTTTCCTGCAAAAAAGCCAAAAGCGCTTTGCCTTCGTCGGAGTTAAAGAAATCCGTCAGTACCCCATTCCACCCGGCCTTGACGCCCTCGGGATAAAAACGCGATCGACTCAACGCAAGTCTCCGAAAAGATCCCTCAAAGCCGCACCGGGAGATGTATGCCGCATAAAGGCTTCGCCCACAAGAAATGCATTGACGCCTGCAGCTTTCAGCCGCGCAACATCATCGATCGTGCCTACGCCGCTTTCGGTAACCAAAAGACGATCGGCCGGCACCAAGTGTTTGAGTTCCAACGTTTGGGCAATGTCGGTGACGAATGTGCGCAAATTGCGGTTGTTGATGCCAATGAGTTTGGCAGGAAGCTTCAATGCACGCGCGATTTCTTCTTCGTCGTGCGTTTCGACCAAAACGTCCATACCCAAATCCACGGCCAAGGCAGACAGTTCGGCAGCCTTGGCGTCGTCCAAAGCGCGCATGATCACCAAAATGGCGTCTGCCCCCCAACTTCTGGCTTCGTAGACCTGATAGGCATCGATCATGAAGTCTTTTCTAAGCAATGGAATCGAAACGGCGGCATTGACCGCTTCGAGTGCTTCTTGCGAGCCTTGGAAGAACTGGCGATCAGTTAACACCGACAGACAGGCCGCACCGTTTTTCTCATAGTCTTGCGCGGCAAAGGCCGGTTGAAAGTTCTCGCAAATCACGCCCTTGCTGGGGCTGGCTTTTTTCACTTCGGCAATAACGGCGCTTTTTCCCGCATCGATTTTTGCCTGCAATGCACGTGCAAAGCCGCGGGGCGCACGCGCTTTTTGCGCCAAAAGTTTGATTTCATCCAAAGAAATACGCTCTTTGGCTGCCGCGACTTCCTGCGCTTTGACTGCCAGAATTTTTTCCAAGATATCGGCCATCGTCCGCTCCCTGTCTTGTTTTTTCTTGATTTTTTCAGGCTTCTTAGCCCAATTTCGAGCATTTTACAGATGCAGGAAACACTCGAAAAGAAATTTTTTTGTGTTTTGACTTGCATCTGAAATTTTTCTTCTTATAATCTCAGTTTCTCTCGGGGTGTAGCGCAGCCTGGTAGCGCGCCTGCTTTGGGAGCAGGATGTCGGGAGTTCGAATCTCTTCACCCCG
>CALKKK010000118.1 GCA_937995395.1 uncultured Sutterella sp.
TCAATAAAAAAGCAAACTCCCGCTCATAGTTTTAAAAAACTAGCGGGAGTTTGGGCTGCAAACCCAACCGGTCGCAAGTCGCTTTTGCTTAACCGGGCAAGCCGGTGCAGTTTTTAAACCTCAAAAAGCTTGGCCAGTTCTTCGGTCAAGAGATTTTCGTCAAACGGGACGTATTCGCCCTTGGAGTTCTTGAAGACGCCGTAGGGCACGGCGCGGCAACCGCAACGACGATGCAACTTGGTATTGAGCCAAACCTTGTTGCGAATTTCCGGATCAAGCTTACTGAGGTCATAACGAATGCCGCGGAAGTCGGCGTCGCGGAAATGTGCGTGGTGTTCTTCCAAAACCTTGAAGGGTTCGGGAGAACTCAGCATCAAGGCGCCTTGCGGGTCGGAATGGATGTTCAGGTAGGCAATCGGATACACGAAAAATTCGACCTTGTCATACAAGGGCGCTGCACGATCGAGCAAACGGATGCAGTCCGGGCACTGGGGATCGAAGAACACGTATGCCTTTTTTCGACCGGCAGGACCGGGGTTGCTAAAACCCGTGCCTTCTTTGAGGATCGAGTCGTACATCTTCTGACCTTCCCAAATCGAAGGAACCTTCGCAGGAGCTGCAACAGCTTTTTGAGCCGAGGCTGTCACGGCACCGGCAACAGCCAGTGTCAATGCTTGACGACGAGAAATAAATGCCATGTTTTTCTCCTTATTCGGGATATCGGTCTTTCGCACGTAAAGTGCACATTTCCTCAATTATGTCTCAGATTGCCCGTCAACCACGGCCCTGTCTTAAACAAAATTACAAAATCGCGCATCTCTGTCAACTGTTGTAGTCAAAACTACTGTGCTCGACCGCGGTATCGACCGTGCTCGTCATAGTAACGCCCGTTGGAATCTTGACGCCCTTGATAGCGACCATGTTCGTCGTAATAGCGGCCGTTAGCGTCTTTTCTGCCCTGATAGCGCCCGTGCTCATCGTAATAGCGCCCATTGGAATCTTGTCTTCCTTGGTAACGTCCGTGCTCATCGTAGTAGCGGCCGTTGGCATCCTGTCTGCCTTGATATCGACCGTGATCGTCGTAGTAGCGCCCATTGGCGTCTTTGCGTCCGTGATAGCGCCCATGGTCGTCGTAGAAGCGCTCGCCGGAGGAAACCGTCAGGAATTCATGATCTGTTCCGAAAACATGTGCCAAAGCCGCCGAGTTTCCGAATCCGAACGAAAGCACGGAACATAAAAATGCGACTACCCACAAAACTTTTTTGAACATGATGCGCTCTCCGGTGCTGCAGCAATAACTTTTCGATTACTTTTTGGGCGAGCCGAGCCATTGGCCTATCTTGCATGTGGGCCGGCCGTTGCGCCAAGACTGAATGCCTTCCTTGATTGTTTCCCAAACCGAGACATCCGGAACTTCGGTTGTCGTCACGGTCACGCTTTTGCGTTTGTATTTACGAGAGCCGATCGTTGCGGTCATCTTTGTTGTCACCTTTTCCGTACGTATTACAGTTGCGTCGGACATTGCATTTACCTTAACAATTGCCGGTTGAAAAAAAGTCTTCCGTTTCGGAAGTCTTAATTTCTCTATTGTAGTGGCAAGCGAAAAATGACGCCCACAAAAACGATAATGTCCTCAGGTACCCAAGGCAAGCACCGCACCGGTTCTCAAGCTTGC
>CALKKK010000119.1 GCA_937995395.1 uncultured Sutterella sp.
CGACCGGAGAGCGCTTTTCGAAATCTGTGGATGTCGATTCTTCAAGCGTTTGCTGGGTGGTGTTTCAATCAAAATATACCCGCCGACTCCGGTTCGGCGGGCAATAAAGTAATCATTTTAGCACGTTGTGCTCGGTACGGTCAGGCTTTTTGAGCCGTTTCCTGCCACCAATCGAGCACCTGATTGACCGTCTGATCAATGGTCAAATCGGAACTGTCAAGCACATGTGCTTCTTCGTGCGGCACGCAAGGCGCCACGGCACGTTCTCGATCGCGACGGTCGCGTTCGATCAAATCGTGCGTAAGGTCGGTTAGATTAGCAGAAATTCCCTTTGCAATCAACTGTTTAAAGCGTCGATTGGCGCGCGATTCGGCCGAAGCCGTCAGAAAAACCTTCAAGCCGGCGTCAGGAAACACGATGCTTGCCATATCTCGCCCATCGGCCACCAGCCCGGGGTAACGACGATAGGCGCGTTGAACGTCCAAAAGGGCGTCTCGTACTTCGGGGATGGCGGCGATGGTGCTTGCAGCCAATCCGACTTCTTCTTTACGAATGGCGTCGGTAATGTCTTCGCCGTCCAAGTAAATCTTGTTGTCTTTGAAAATCGGCGCCATCGTACGTGCGCAAGCCTCGCAGGCGACAACATCCTTGAGATCGATCCCCTTTTTCAGGCACACCAAGGCGGCGATGCGATAAAGTGCGCCGCTGTCGAGATAGTGCCAACCGAGTTTTTGCGCAACCAAAGTAGCCACCGTGCCCTTACCGCTGGCAGTCGGTCCGTCGATGGCGATGACGTCGATTTTTTCGTTCATAGGATGTTTTTCCGTTCAAAATTTTTCAAGACGATTTTTTGAGTTTACGCCGACGGCTCTATTTTTCGCAACGCAGGCTTTCGAGCAACTCAAAGTATGTCGGGAAGGTCTTGGCCGTGCAGTCAGGATCAAGTATCGTGACGTTGACACCGGCCACTGCCGCCAAAGACAGACTCATGGCCATACGATGGTCGTCATAGGTTTCGATTTCGGCGTCCACGGGCTTATCGCCCGGCTTATGAATGCAAAGCCAATCCGTGCCCTCTTCAACAATGGCTCCGAACTTATTCATTTCTGTGGCCAAAGCCGTCAAGCGATCGGTTTCCTTCACACGCCAGGAGCCGATACCGGTCAGTCGAATGGGGCCTTCGGTGACCAACGCCATGGGCACAAACGTCATTGCCGCATCCGGAATCGCATTGCAATCGAGCTCAAGCCCGATCAAGGGTTGCCCCTCTTTTCTCGAGACCGTAATGGAGTCTTCCGTCATCTCGACCGTCGCCCCCATTTCGCTCAAATACTGCGCAAAGCCCACGTCGCCCTGAATGGAATTTTTGCCCACGCCCAAAACCGTGACAGGGCCGCCCGTCATGGCACCCAACGCCAAGAAGTAGCTTGCGCCAGAAGCGTCGGCTTCGACGCGATAGTCGCCCGGCGTCTTGTAACTTTGACCGGCTGCGACCTCAAAACCCGTTTCGGTCTTATCCACCGTCACGCCGAAAACGGCCATCATGCGCACCGTCATTTCCACATAGGGCTTGCTGATCAATTCGCCTTCGATTTCAATCGTAAGCACCCGGGACTTGGCCAACAAGGGAGAGACCAACAACACGGCTGTCAAGAATTGACTCGACACATTGCCCTTGACCTTGACCGAATCGGCAACCGACTGAGCCGGTTTAAAGACCAAAGGCGGATAGCCCTCTTTGATTTCATATTCGATATCGGCGCCCAACATACGCAATGCATCGACCAAGTCAGCAATCGGGCGCTCGCGCATTCGCTCCACACCGTCCATGCGGTAGTTGCCGCCGGCAAAAGCCAGCACGGCCGAAAGAGTTCTAGCCACGGTGCCGGCGTTGCCGACAAAGATTTCGGCTTGACGATTGGGAATAACGCCGCCGCAACCTTTGACAACGGCGCAATCGTCGCTCTCGCGCACGATTTCAACACCAAGGTTGCCTAAAGAGTCGATCATACGATCGGTGTCGTCTGCCTTTAACAACCCCGTCAAACGCGTAGTGCCTTCGGAGAGCGCCGCCAGAAGAAGCGCTCGATTGGAGATCGATTTGCTGCCGGGCAACGCCACTGTGCCTTTGGCATGCGCAATCGGCGTCACGGTCAATTTTTCTCTTCTCTGAGTCATGGGGTTTGGCTCCAATTGTTTTTTAGTGCAAGGGTTTGCGCACAAAAAGTTTGCGCCGCACGGCGCTGGCTTTTTCAAAAACGCGCTCAAGGGCGGCAATATCACCCTTTTCTATGGCGCGGGTGACTTGCGCCAAGTCGGCTTCAAAGCCTTTGAGCGAAGTCAGAATCGCTTCTTTGTTGGCAATGCAGATGTCGCTCCACATTCTGGAACTTGAGGCGGCAATGCGGGTGAAGTCCCTGAACCCGGCACCGGCAAAGGACAGGCGTCGGTCGAAGTCGTCCCCGTAAAGGAGACTGTCGACCATCACGAAACTTAAAATGTGCGGCACGTGGCTGACTTCGGCAAAAACAGTATCGTGCTCAGCGGGCGTCATGCGCAAAACGTTGGAACCTGCCGCCTTCCAAGCCTTTTCCCAGAATTGAACCGCTTCGACGTCCATACCGAATTCGGGCGTAGAGATCGCTTTGGCACCGACAAACAAATCACTTTGGGCATATTCGATGCCGGGCATTTCGCCACCCGCAATCGGGTGCACGGGCGCATAGTTTTTAAATTTTTCGCCCAAAGACCTCTTAGCCGCCGCAATCACCGACTGACGGCAGGATCCGACATCGGTGATCAAGGCCGTATCTTTGACGTATTGGCCGACTTCTTTAAAAACGGCTTCCATGGCCAGCACCGGCACAGCCAACATCACGGCATCGGCCTCATTCAATGCCTCTTCGATATTGGCGGCCACCTTGTCGACAATACCGAGGTCGGCCGCTTTTTGCACGTTTTCGATGCGCAAGTCGCAGGCGGAAACACAATCAAAAATCCCGGCCTTTTTCATGGCCCAAGCGGCCGAACCGCCGATTAAGCCCACACCGATCAAAGCCAACTGCATGTTCGGATTTCCTTCTTCTTGTTTTTAGACGTTAAGCGTCTTTCGTGCCGCCACAAAAGCCTCTTTAAAGCGGCGATTGTCTTCGGCCGTACCCACGGAAATTCTGAGCCACTCGGGCAAGCCGTAGCTTTTGACCGGGCGCACGATGACACCTTGCTTTAAGAGCTCGGTATTGATTTCGGCAGCCTTTCGACCCACCTTCACCAAAATGAAGTTGGCCCAGGTCTTTAAGTATGTAAGTTTTTGTTCGCCAAAGAAATTTTGAAGATCTTCGACGCCGGCGCGATTGGTTTCGTAGACGGTCTTTAAGAATGCCTGATCGTCGATACAGCCGGCAGCTGCAGCCTGCGCCAAATAATTCATGTTAAAGGGCGGGCGGATTCGATTCATCATTTCGATCATTTCGGGCTGCGCCACCGCGTAGCCCGCTCGCAACCCGGCTAAACCGTATGCCTTGGAGAAGGTGCGCGTCACTAAAACGTTGGGGAACTTTCTGACCAACGCAACCGAATCCACGCGCATCTCGGACGGCAAATAGTCGCAATAGGCTTCGTCAAAGACGACCACGCAGTCTTTGGGAACCGACTCGATAAAGCGCTCGATTTCTTCACTTGTCAAAGCCAAACCCGTCGGATTGTTGGGATTGGTGATAAAGACCAAGCGCGTGCCCGGCACTTGACACTCTTTGGCAATGGCATCCAAATCCACGGCAAAGTCTTTGGCCGGCACCTGTACACATTCGGCACCGTTTTCCTGAGCACTTAACTCGTAAACCGAGAACGAATACTGAGAATAGACGCAGCGCGTCCCAGGTGCCAACACCAAGCGGGCAATCAAACCTAAAATTTCGTCCGAACCGTTACCGGCAATCACCCATGAGTCGTTCACACCCAAAAACTTGGCGACAGCGCCTCGGAAGTGACGCGCGTTGCCGTCAGGATAACGGAAAGCGTGGCAAGCAGCCTCGACCATGGCCTTTTTGGCCGACTCAGGCATACCCAAGGGGTTTTCGTTACTGGCAAGCTTTACGATTTTCGTCGGATCAAGTCCGTATTCTTTTGCCGTTTCCTCGATGGGTTTGCCGGCCACGTAGGGAGAAATCTCCCCGATATAGTCTTTGGCAACAAAACCTTGTTGAGCCATCTTCAATTACTCCCTGCAATATTTTTGTTTTAGCCCGCCCATGCGGCGGCAACCGGGTAGGAACCCAGCACTTTAAAGAAACTGGCAATTTCGGACATGTCCTTCAGAGCTGCGGCAACCGCAGCGTCTTCCTGATGTCCCTGCACGTCCACATAGAAGTTGTAGTCCCAAGCGCCGTTGCGTGCCGGTCTGCTTTCCAAGCGCATCATCGACACGCCGTGTTTGGAAAGCGGCTCCAAAGCTTTGAGCAAGCACCCTGCACGATTGGGCACCGAAAAGACCAAGGACGTTTTGTTTTCCACCGTTTTTTCATGCCCCACGGGCGACTTGGACAACACCAAAAAGCGCGTGGTGTTGCGCGGATCGTCCTGAATGGCATGTGCGGCAATGTTTAGCCCGTAGATTTCAGCGGCACGCATGGCGGCAATGGCGGCCACACCTTCGGTTTTCGAAGCTTCGACGGCGGCCTGAGCGTTAGAAGTACAGCTGAGCTGCTCGACATCGGGCAAATGGGTCGAGAGCCAATTGCGGCATTGCGCCAAGGCTTGGGGATGGGCCATCACGCGACGAACGTCGGTGAGTTTTCCCGTGCGACTCATCAGGTTGTGCGCAATCGGCACATTGACTTCGCCGATCACCGTCAACGATGTCGTAAAGAGCAAATCCAGAGTAAGCGTCACCGAGCCCTGAGTGCTGTTTTCCACCGGCACTACGGCAAAGCCGGCAACGCCGGACTCGGCCGCTTTGATCGTGGCATCGATCGTGGCCATCGGCATCAAATCGATATTGCGCCCGAACTGAGAAATCACCGCCATTTCGGTAAAGGTGCCTTGCGGCCCCAGATAGGCAACCTTGGGGCGGCCTTCGACGGCGCGGCACGCGGCCACGATATCTTGGTAGAGCTCGGCCACAGCTTTATCGGTCAAAAGTGACCCGCAATCGCGGGCGAATTTGACCATGCGCTCCAAAATCAGGCGTTCGCGCTCGGGGCGATATACCGCAGCGCCCCCTTTGGCCACACCGACATCATGCGCACACTGAGCGCGCTTGACCAAGCAGGCAATAATTTGCGCATCGAGCGAATCGATTTCTTTTCGAAGCTCGGCAATGCGCTCTTCGTTTTCGGTTTGGGTATTTTCTTGACTCATCATTAACCTCGCAATCAAACTTAACCGTGCTTGCGGGCAAATTCGCGCATGAATTCGCTCAAAATCTTGGCGCCGTCCATCGGCATGGCGTTATAGAGCGAGGCGCGCAACCCGCCCACCAAGCGGTGGCCCTTGAGGTTTTTGAGGTTTTCTTTTTCGGCTTCGCGGATAAAGAGATCGGTGAGCGCTTCTTCGGCGATGTTAAAGACCACATTCATGCGCGAGCGGTGAGCTGCTGCAATGTTGTTGATGTAAAAACCGTCGGAGGTGTCGATAGCGTCATACACCAGTTTGCAACGAGCCTTGGCACGCTCGTTCATGACTTCGACGCCGCCTTCGTCGAGCAACCAACGGCACACCAAGTTGGCGACCCAAATAGCAAAGGTGGGCGGCGTGTTGTACATGCTTTCGGCCTGCGCGTGAACTTCGTAATTGAGCATCGTGGGGCAGACTTCGTCGGCCATACCCAAGAGGTCCTTGCGCACGATAACAACACTCAAGCCTGCGGGCCCGAAGTTTTTCTGAGCACCGGCAAACACGAGCGAATGGCGCTTGAAGTCGATCGGACGAGACAGGAAGTTGGAGCTCACGTCGGAAACCAAGGGCACGCATTCGGGCGCCGAGGGTACGTAGTTAAATTCCAGGCCGTTCACAGTCTCATTCATGCAGTAGTAGAGATAGGCCGCATCGTTGGGAACAATGATGTCTTCGCTGTCGGGCACGGCCGCACGCACGGGCGTGCCGATCGTGTTGACATGGCAGAACTTTTGCGCTTCGGCCGCGGCTTTTTTTGACCAGATGCCGTTGACGATGTAGGTGGCTTCGGCCGCAGCCCCCAACAGATTCAGGGGAACCATGGCAAATTGCATGTGTCCGCCCCCTTGCAGCAACAAAATGTCATGCGTTTCGGGCACGGACAGCAGATCGCGCAACATCTCTTTGGTTTCGCGGATGATTTGGGTAAAGGTTGCTCCGCGGTGGCTCATTTCCACCAAACTCATGCCCTGACCGTGATAATCCACCATTTGGGCAGCAACTTCTTCTAAAACCGTCACAGGCAAAACACCCGGACCCGCCGAAAAGTTATATACGCGACTCATCTATTTGCACTCCCTAAAAATACTTTTCCTTTCGCATCAGACAACGAAGGCGACGTTTTCTTTGTTTTGCCGTCAAAGAAAATCGTCGCCTGACGTTTTTATTCGGACGAACCGTCGTCGTTATCGACTGCCGTATCCGTCGTTTGCGTGTCCTGATTGTCCGTCATTTCATCCGTTTCGGCCGCTTCGTCTTTGTCGGCGTCGTCATCGGCCACTCGCGTGATGCGCACCAGACGATCGTCCTTGACGTCAATCAGCGTCACGCCCTGCGTCGAGCGGCTCAAGACGCGAATGCTCGAAACTTCGGTACGAACGAGTTTGCCCAGACTTGTCAACAACATGACCGAATCGCCCGGATCGACCAAGGTAGCCGCAACCATGTTGCCGTTACGCTCGCTCATCTGAATGGCGATCATGCCCTGCGTATTGCGACCGTGAAGCTTGTATTCGCTCACGGGCGTGCACTTGCCGTAGCCGTTTTCGCAGGCTGTCAAAACAAGTTTGTTTTCGTCGTTGACAACCACCATGGCAATGACCTTGGCACCCTTCAAACGCATGCCTTGCACGCCGCGCGTGGTGCGCCCCATCGGACGCACGGACTCTTCGGTAAAGCGCGTGGCCTTGCCCTCCGAGCTAAAGAGCATGATGTCGTGCTTGCCGTCGGTGATGGCCACACCGATCAAAGTGTCGCCCTCTTCCAAATTGATGGCGCGCTTACCTTTACGCAAAACGGAGGCAAATTCGGTCAAAGGCGTCTTTTTGACGTAGCCGTTGGCCGTAGCCATAAACGCGAAGTGATCATCGGCAAAGGTCTTCACAGGCAAAATCACGTTGATGCGTTCGTTTTCCTGCATCTGAATCAGGTTGATGATGGCTTTGCCCTTACTGTTGCGAGCACCTTCGGGGATGGCATAGACATCCAACGAGTAAACGATACCGAAATCGCTAAAGCACAAAATCTTGTCGTGGCTGTTGGCAATAAAGAGCTGCTCGATCACGTCGCCTTCTTTCATGCGAGTGGCGATCTTGCCCGTGCCGCCGCGACGCTGGCTGCGGTATTCGGTCAAGGACTGACGCTTGACATAGCCTTCGCGAGACAAAGTCACCACCACGGTTTCGTTAGGCACGAAATCCAAGGGGTTGAAATTCGGGTCGCCCGAGTGATCGATTTCCGAGCGTCTGGCGTCGCCATACTTCGTTTTGAGTTCTTCGAGCTCTTCGTCCATGATCTGAACAACGCGCTCGGGTCTGGCCAAAATGTCGAGCAAGTCCGTGATCTGCGCATTGCATTCGCGATACTCGTCGTTGATCTTGTCTTGTTCGAGACCGGTCAACTTCTGCAAAGCCATCTGCAAAATACGGTCGGCCTGCAACGGACTCAAATGGTATTCGCCGTTGGCGTCAAGCCCGTACTGTGCATCGATTTCGACCGGGCGATACGCTTCCGGATTGGCGCCCGAAGCGAGCAACAGTGCCGAAACCAGTTCCGACTTCCAACCGCGAGCCATCAACTGACTCTTGGCAATGGGCGGGTTGGGCGCATTGCGAATGATCATCAGGAATTCGTCGATATTGCTCAATGCAACGGCCTGACCTTCCAAGATGTGACCGCGCATGCGGTTTTTGTTCAGGCGGAAGATTGTACGGCGGTTGACCACTTCGCGACGATGACGCAGGAACGCTTCGATGATTTGGCGCAGGTTCAACAAACGCGGCTGACCGTCGACCAAGGCCACCATGTTCATGCCGAAAGTCGACTGCAGACTCGTGAGTTTATAGAGGTTATTCAGAATCACTTCGCCGAACGCACCCTGCTTGAGTTCCATCACGATGCGAACGGTGTTGCTCGACTCGTCGCGCAACTCGCTGATGCCTTCGATTTTCTTTTCGCGCATCAGGCGGTCGATCGATTCGACCAGCACTTTCTTGTTGACCTGATACGGAATATCGTCGACGATCAAAGCCTGACGGCCGTTTTTGAGCTCTTCAAAGTGGGTGTGCGCACGCATCACCACGCGACCGCGCCCGGTGCGGTAACCGGCATGCACGTCTTTGAGCCCGTAGATGATGGCCCCGGTCGGAAAATCCGGCGCGGGCATGCGGGCGATCAAGTCGTCGATAGAGGCATCGGGATTATGCAATAGGTGGCGGCAAGCGTCGATACATTCGCCCAAGTTGTGCGGCGGGATGTTGGTGGCCATGCCTACGGCAATACCGGCCGAGCCGTTGATCAAAAGGTTGGGCAAACGTGCCGGCAACACCACCGGTTCTTTTTCGGAGTTGTCGAAGTTGGGCACAAAGTCGACCGTATCTTCGTCGAGGTTGTCGAGCATAGCTTCGGCAATTCGCTCCAAACGACACTCCGTGTAACGCATGGCGGCAGCGCCGTCGCCGTCGATAGAGCCGAAGTTACCCTGACCGAACACCAAGGGATAGCGCATCGAGAAACTCTGAGCCAAACGCACCAAGGTCTGATAAGCGGCCTGATCGCCGTGCGGGTGATACTTACCGATCACGTCACCCACCACACGCGCACACTTCTTGGTGGGGCGGGAAGCGTCGTTACCCAATTCGTGCATGGAAAAAAGCACGCGACGATGCACGGGTTTGAAACCGTCTCGCACGTCGGGCAGAGCACGTCCCACGATCACGCTCATGGCGTAATCAAGGTAAGAGCGCTTCATTTCGTTTTCAAGCGTCACAGGCAGCGTTTCCAAAGAATAGGAAATCGGCATGCCGTTGGCTTCGCCCTCCACGCCCGAAGTCGCTTCCTCGGTCTGGTTTTGGTTTTCTTCCCCCGGAAGAGTCTTGTTATCGTCGTCTTGCGCCATAGTGTCCGTTATCTCGTCGTCGAAAAAAGAATTGCCGCTTCAAGGGCACTTCTTTTCGGTTGAATTTTCACAATCGGTCTATTTTAGCGATTTGCGGCGACAAATTCCTTCACCGACCTTGAGAAAACGCTCTGAAATTCAAAAAATGCCCGTCAAGGGCACTAAAACGCGTTTTAAACGATTTTCGGGGTGTTGTACACACCCTTGTTCATTGCCGAAATTTTTGACGCTCGACCACGCAATTTCGCCAAATTAATGCCGATATGACGACGACCGCACCGATACAAGTGGAGATACCCGGAACTTCTCCTACGACCAAAAAGACCCATACGGGATTGAGTACCGGTTCAATCGTTGCAATCAAAATCGCCGTGATTGCCGAAACGTGAACGATGGCACCGGTGTAGAAAACAAAAGCCAGACCGCCGTAAACGACCCCGAAATAAATGCCGGACAGCCATACGTCCGCAGTAGGCGGCACCGATAGCATTTCGGGCACCCCCAACAAAAATGCCAAAGAATTCCCCAAAATGATGGCTCCGACCGGACTCGAATCCTTTTGCAACCGCGAACAAATCACAAATATGGCAAAAGATATGCCGCTGACAAGTCCCAAAACATTACCCAAGACACTGCCGATATCGAGCCTTTGGGAGAAAAAGAGAACCATGCCGACAAAGACGCAGCCGACAGTGACCCGGTCTTGTCGTGTAATTTTTTCCTTGAGGATGTACCACGAAAGGATTGCAACAAAAACCGGTGCCGAATACTGTAGCAAAACTGCATTGGCTGCCGTGGTCAATTTTGTTGCCAAAGCATAGGTACAGGCCATGGAGCAATAGGAAATGGCTCCGGCAATCTGAACTTTCGAAAATGTGAAACGAATCTGCCGGTAAAAGACCGCAATTAAAACGGCATTGGCAAACAGACAGCGCAATGCCGTCAAAACCATTGCGGAACAATCCGCGGTTTTGACAACTACGCCTCCCGTACTCCAAATCAGTGCCGTCAGCACTATGGCCGTACGTGCATATTGCGAAAACAATCTCTGCATGCGGTCGTGTTTTCGATTTGTCCTATAGGAATAGAGGACGGTCGACACCGGCCGTCCTCGCAGTCCAATTTGAAAATTAGCGAAGTTCTTCAGGCAAAGCCACCGTATAAACGATATCTTTACCGTTTTCAGACCCCAGCATCACGATCTGACCGTTAAACACCGTCATCGAGTGAGCCTGGCTCATCGTCGGCATTGCGTAGGCGTCTTGGACCTGAGCCGTCTGAGGATCCACCACCAAAAGCGTGTTGTACTGCTTGGAGTAAGCCAACAACTTGCCCTTGTGCATAGTCATACCGACAACATA
Source organism: uncultured Sutterella sp. (assembly GCA_937995395.1). Classification (GTDB taxonomy): domain Bacteria; phylum Pseudomonadota; class Gammaproteobacteria; order Burkholderiales; family Burkholderiaceae_F; genus Duodenibacillus. Next base: position 10,651 of record CALKKK010000119.1, read on the forward strand.
GTAGTCCTTCAAATTGCGACCGTCCTTGAGTGCCAAACCGGCTGCAGGTTTCAAAACGGTTTCCGCACTCAACATCAAGTCGGATGCATCTACCTTGATCAACACGCTGTGACCGACGACTTCGTTGGGAACGCTCATCATGTAGAACGTATCGGCCGATTCGTTGGCGGCAATCGTTGCCACGTGAGCCTTCTTTGCTCGCACGGTCGTGACAACCGGACGATCGCGATACCAGGAAGTCTTCAAGTTCTTCGTACTTTCGCGGAAAGTATTCCAGTCCTTGAAGTCGTTGACCTTATCGGTCGGTTCGACAGCCCAAAGCGTCTTGTTGTCGCCCGTATTGATCACCATACCGCCGACCCAAGTCGTATCGGCCGTATAGCGAATATCGTAACCGTTGACCTTATCGAGAACGGCACGATGCGTGACATTCAAAGACTCATCCGTGAAGTAGATGCCTGCTTCGTTGGAAACCACGGCAAAAAGCTTCTTTTCCGGATTGTAGGAAATACCGGCTGCATTGCCGTTACCCATAAAACCGGTGGCTTTGAAGGGCAAGTCTTTTGTACTGACGAGCTTCAATTCGGGTTTCAGGTTGGCAATGGCACCGTCGGCCGACTTTTCGTTGAACTTGAACAACTTCGGTTCGCTTGCTCCGACAATGTAGGGAGAGTCGACCGTATTCTTGCCGGTCAAAGAAATCGGCTTGGTCAGACGATTCCATACACCGGTCGTCCAGCGTTCTCCGGCCGTCGTCAAATCCATTGTGAAGCGTTCGGGTTCGCCCTTGCCGGAAAACGGCGGAATACCGTTCTGGAAGAAAGCCTGAACGGCATTGGAAGCCACGACAATCATCGAAAGAATAAAGATCACGGACACAAAGGGCGAAAGCGGTTGCGGTTTACAATCCTTTTCACTGAGTTTTTCCATCAGCACTGGATCTTTGGCAACCATCAAAAGCACCAAACCGAGAACAAATACCACAGCCCAATAAACGACAACGCCCCAAGTGTAAGTATGAGCGCCGAAAATGGCCGTACCGAACCCCATGCCGACGTCCCATGACCAGCCGTCCAAAGACGTATGGCGAGCCGTCATCCACAAACCGTAGGCGGCGCACACCATCATGGTGCCGATATATTTCAGCTTGGGACCGTAGACGGCCATAAACAAGGCAACCACACCGAAGGTCACCATGCCGATGCGTTCATTCCAACACAGCGTGCAGGGAGACTCACCGACCACATATCCCAAGTACATATTGGCAATACCGACCGGAATGGCCAGCACCAACAAAGAGCAAACGGCGATAATCGTCGAAAAGCTCTGATGATTCATCCAGCGAAGATTCATTTGTCCACCCTCCGTAAATTAGTATGCACCGAAGGGCAACAAAGACGGCCAACTGCTGATGAAGTACATGCCGAAGCAAACACCGGTTGCGGCCAAAAACAACTTCCAAGCCAGAGCTTCTTTTTGCGGATGCTTAAACAACACCCACAACGAAGCCAAATACAAAAGCAACGTTAGAAATTCCATATCTCTCTCCTTATGGTTATTCCGTTTGCACGGATACTATGCTTTGTACTCCTTTTGACCGATGTTTCGCAATGTTTCTACGCATTGAGTTTTGCATCTATGCAAAGCTAAAATACATAAGAATGATCGCAACAACTTGTTATCCCCTTATTTTTCAAGGAACTTCATGACAAAACACTTCAACGTCGATGATTTGGATGCTTGGAAAATTTTTCTCAGTGTTGCATCAAAAGGCTCGATGAACAAAGCCGCAGTTGAACTCGGCATCGATGTTTCGTCGGTCAGTCGAAGAATCGAAAAACTTGAAAATCAGCTCGGTTACTCGCTCTTTGTCCGTTCTAATCGAATGTGCACTCTCACTCCCGAAGGCGATCATGTCATCAAAGAAATCAACCCGGTAATGCGACTTTTCACACAAACCGTTGCCGGTCTATGTAAAAAGCCCGGAGACGTTCGCGGCATGATTCGGATTTGTCTTGAGGCAGGACTTGCGCAACGTGCCGTGAGGTGGTTGAGCGAATTTCAAGACCTCTACCCTCAGTTACTGTTGGAAATTCACACCATCACGACGCCTCAAGAATTCCAAATGACCGGTTGGGATTTGGCTTTATGGGCAAAACAGGAAAAACAGCATTTTGCCGAGTCCATCGATTTGGGGGCCGTACGTACTTGCATGTGTGCCACTCCGCATTACCTGAAGCTGCACGGAGAAATTCGGAAGATTTCCGACTTGGTCAAGCACCGTGTCCTGATCAACGGCGAATGGGTTTGTCCCTTGGTCATGTATGACAAAGAATCGGCTTCGCGTTTTTCTTTCGAAGCACAAAAAACGTTGCGCATGGATTCCATGGCGGCCATCAAGGAAGCCGCACTTCAAGGCTTGGGAGTTGCCATCGGTTTGCCTGAATATTGTTGTAAGGAAGAATTGAATAACGGTCGACTTGTTCGTATTCTCAATCACCTCGACTCTTTGGCAATGGTCTACAGCATCGTCACCCCCTCAAGAGGACCTCATCCGAATCGCATCACTCTGCTGATTAATTGGCTCAAGCGAAAATGGGAAGAAGAACTTTCCGAAGACGGCCTCAAAATCCCCGAGGATTTGATCTGTTCTCTGGGTTAATCCCCAATTTTGAGACTTTTCTCCCACAAATTTTTATGTTTTTCCTCAAAATTGTTACGTTTTTGTTAGACGATTTGGCCAAGAATGAGGCAAAATAACGATGAGTTATCTTATCTGCGTGATTTATAGCACTGGAATCAACGCGGACATTTGAGTTATTGAGTTGTTTTAGTAGTATGGCGCCGGCACTTCTCTGCCGAGTTTT
>CALKKK010000120.1 GCA_937995395.1 uncultured Sutterella sp.
AAATTACTTCAACGCCGGACAACCACATCCATTTTCCGACCGGCAGTTCTTCAGGCAAAACCAAGTCGCCGAATGCCACGCGCTCCAGCGCCTCGACGCGGTTTCCGGCTGCCGCCACCATGCGTTTGACCTGGTGATATTTGCCGCTGGTAATCGTCATATCGAGCGTTCGCTCGTCGATTTTGACAACCTCTTGGGCTTTAAGTTCCGTTTTTTCATCGACAAGCTTCACGCCTTTTAAAAGATCGTCCACAGTCTTCTGACTGTAGGGGTGTTTACAGGTGACGCGATAGCGCTTGGCGACGTGCTTTTTAGGGTGTGTGAGGCGATGTTGCAACGCTCCGTCGTCGGTCAACAACAAAAGTCCCGTGGTATCGGCGTCGAGCCTTCCGACAGGCTGCATGCCGCGCACACGCATCGGAACCGGCAAAAGCGTCATGACGCTCGGATGGTGCAACGGCTTTTGCGAGCACTCGTAACCGGCCGGTTTATTTAATAAAATCAAAGCCTTTTCGCAATAGGGCCATGTCTGTCCGTCAACGGTAAACGATGCTCCGAGGACATCGACCTCGGCATCGGGATCCGTTTCAAGTACGCCGTTAAACGTCACTCGCCCCAAAGCGATCAAACCGCGGCACTCGTGACGAGTGCCGAAGCCTTGCGAGAAAAGAACCTGTTCGAGTCTCATAACTGTCTCTTTTAGCGGTTGAAATCAATCACCAACGGTGCATGATCGGAAAACTTTTCGTCTTTATAAATAAACGCACTCTCGGCCTGCTTAGCCAAACGGTCGGTCGCAAACATATAGTCGATTCTCCAACCGACATTTTTAGCTCTGGCCTGTCCGCGCTGACTCCACCAAGTGTATTGCTCCGGTCGGGGATCGAGTTCTCTGAAAACGTCGTGCCAGCCGTTTTCATCCAAAATCTTCGTTACCCACGCGCGTTCTTCCGGTAAAAAGCCCGTGTGCTTCAAATTGCCCTTCCAGTTTTTGATATCGATTTCCTTGTGCGCAATATTGACGTCGCCGCAAATTAAAACGTCCCGACCGTCGGCTTTGAGTTGCTGCATATGCGCCTCGAAAGCATCCAAAAAACGATATTTGGCCTCTTGACGATCGTCACCCGAAGTTCCTGAAGGAAAATAAACGGAAACAATCGTCAGCCCCTCAAAGTCGATTTGAACGTAACGCCCTTCGTCATCAAATTCTTTCACACCGAACCCCGTTATGACGGACTTAGGCTCGATTTTCGACCAAATCCCGCACCCGGAATACCCGCGTTTTTGCGCACAATGCACCCAGGATCGATAGCCCGGGCGCTCGCGGATCTGCGTCGACAAGTCGACCTCTTGCGCTTTGAGCTCCTGTACACACAGCACGTCGGCATCTAAAGCGCCAAACCAATTCCAAAAACCTTTTTCGGTTGCCGAACGAATTCCGTTGGCATTAAAAGTCACGACTCGCAACACGAATAAACTCCACAGCAAAAATTTGCCTACAATTGTATTTCTCACGCGAGCCTGCAACCAGGTCGCTTCAACGACATATCATAGGTCCACAATTATGCCTTCCAATCACGCTCAATTTATTGAATTTGCTCTCAATGCCAATGTTTTGCGTTTCGGCGAATTCAAAACCAAAGCCGGCCGCATGAGCCCCTACTTCTTCAATGCGGGTTTGTTCAACACCGGTTTATTGCTCGATCGCCTCGGGGCTTTTTATGCACAGGCGCTTTTGGCCGCCCGTAACGAGGGTCGCATCGAATTCGACATGCTCTTCGGTCCGGCTTACAAAGGCATTCCTCTAGTCTCGACCGTGGCCATGAACTTGGCACGTTTGGGACTTGACTGTCCGTGGGCATTTAACCGTAAAGAAGCCAAAGATCACGGCGAAGGCGGCACCGTGATCGGCGCTCCGCTTTCCGGTCGCGTTGTCATCATCGACGATGTGATCAGTGCCGGAACGTCGGTTCGCGAGTCCGTGAGTCTGATTCGTGCCTGCGGCGCAACCCCGAGCGGCGTGTTGATTGCATTGGATCGTATGGAAAAGGGCGGCAACGCCGAAGTGATGACGGAAACATCGGCCTCACAAGATGTGGAAACCACGTTCGGTATGCCCGTGGTGAGCATTGCCAATTTGCATGACCTGTTGAGCTTTATGGACGGCGACTCCCCTGCCGCTCAGCACGCTGCCAAATACCGTGAAGCCGTGACTAACTATCGAAACAAGTACGGCGCTTAAACCGCATCCGCTTGTCGCAATAACAAAAGAGGTCCCGTCCGAGTATCGTACTCGAACGGAACCTCTTTTTACCTTACCGGAGCAGCTCTCTTACCAACCGCATCCCGGGCCGCGACGGCCGTGGTAACCCTGCCAATCGCCGTTACCGTGCCAGTCGCGCATATGACCGTGGAAACCCGGACCGCGGCGATCTCCGCGCATTCCGTGACCGTATCCCGGACCGTATCCCATGCGCATAGCGCATCCGGTCGTGGCAGACGGTTCATAGCGATCGAACTGCGCCACCTGTTCGGGCGTCATGGTCTTGACCAAATCGCCGCGCAATTTCGTCACGCGATCGTTTAACTTGGTACGCATGTCATCGTGGGCGCTCTTCCAATCGAGCATGTCCTGACGCGTTTGCGCTTCGGGCACGTTCTTGTTGTGCCAGGCGGCGTGCTCGACGTCGGCCTTTACGCGTGCTTCGACATAGCGATCGTATGCTGCTTGGCTCTTACCCTGAATTTCGATGTATTTGGCCAAAGCGGCGTATCCGTCCTGCAAGTTGGCTCGCACGGCATCGGTATCGATCTGCATTTGCACTTCGGGGCGCATTTCCGGGTGATGCCACGGTGCGGCATACAAAGTGCTGCTGACAGCAACCAACGACACCGCAACGGCAACCAAGGTTTTCATTTTGGACATAGTTTCTCTCCGTTTTTAAGTTGTCTCGAGCTGTATTTAGGGTGCCCGACACATCTTGATCAATGATGGATTTCCGCCGTTTTCATCGGCTTCATCCTTTTCGTTGATCGCACTTTATCGGGGATTGCAGATACCTCCTACACGGCAAGTAAAGGCGGTATTTCCAAATATTTCCAAAACAACAAGACGGAAACATTTAGTTACACGAGTTCGCACAATCTTATCGCTCCAAACCGAAAACTCAAATGCGGTTTTCGGGCTCGGCAAATCGATCGAAACGATTCGGCCCAACCGAAGACGGCTGCAAAAGCAACACCAGCAAAATCGCCCAACCGACAAGCGGAAACCAAATCAACCACTGCCACCAAGCACTGAAATCGGCGTCGTGCAACCGCCTTCTGGTCAGACGCCACAGCGGCATAATGGAAAAAAAACACAAAAGCACCCAACCGTTGACACACAAGGCAACGAAGACCGAATCCGGCGCCAACTCTAGACGATAAGCCGTTTCGAACGGAACGACAAAGGTCGTTGAAAAGATCAGTGCATAGGCAAAGATCGTGCGCCAATAAGTCGCACGATCGACGCGTCCGAGCTTTGTCCGATCAAAAAGCAGCAAATCGCCGAAAAGTTGCACCTGAAATCACTCCCAAACAAAAGGCCGAAACATCCGACCGCACCCGTAGTGCATCAAGATGCTTCGGCCCCATCCCGAAAGAAACTGCTTTTAGCTTTGCAATTTCTTCGTCAAGATTTCATTGACCTGCTTGGGATTGGCTTTACCCTTGGTGGCACGCATCGCTTGACCGACCAAAGCGTTAAAGGCCTTTTGCTTGCCGCTCTTGAACTCTTCAACCATCTTGGCGTTGTTGGCCAACACCTCATCGATCAAAGCTTCAATGGCGGAGCTGTCGGAAATTTGCTTCAAGCCTTCTTTTTCGATCAATTGATCAACATCGGCCTCGGCGCCATCCCAAATCAATTGGAAGACCTTCTTGGCACCGCGTGCATTGATGGTTCCGTCGGCCAAACGCTTGAGAATGTCTGCCAAAGTTTGTGCCGCAACCGGCGACTTGGCGTAAGTCATGCCTTCGACAGCATTGATACTTGCGGCCACTTCGCCCATCACCCAGTTGGCGGCAATCTTTTTGTCCGGTGCCGTTTGGCTCACGATGCAGAAGTAGTCGGCGATATCCTTGGTAGAGGTCAACACGTCGGCATCGTACTCGGACAACCCGAAATCGCGAATGAAGCGCTCGCGCATTTGTCCGGGCAACTCGGGCATTTCGGCGGCCACACGCGCTTTCCATTCCGGCGAAATGATGCAAGGCATCAAATCGGGGTCCGGGAAATAACGGTAATCCATCGAGTCTTCTTTGGTACGCATCTGACGCGTTTCACCTTGATCGGGATCGTACAGGCGCGTGGCCTGCACCACTTTGCCGCCGGACTCGATCAATTCGATCTGACGACGCACTTCGTAATCGATGGCTTCCTGCAAGAATTTGAACGAATTCAAGTTCTTGATTTCGCAACGCGTACCGAATTCTTTCTGACCGACGGGACGCACGGACACGTTGGCGTCACAGCGGAAGTTGCCTTCCTGCATGTTGCCACGAGAGATGCCGAGCCACACCACCAAAGTGTGCAAAGCACGGGCATAGCCGACGGCTTCGGCGGAGCTTCTCAGTTCGGGCTCTGTCACGATTTCCAACAAAGGCGTGCCGGCACGATTCAAATCCATGCCTGACTTACGTGCCACGACACCGTGATTGCTCTTGCCGGCATCTTCTTCCAAGTGAGCACGCGTCAAGTTGATCGTCTTGGTATAGGGTTCGCCGTCCTTGGGTTCGACCAAGAACGTCAACTGACCGCCCTTGACGACGGGCAACTCGAACTGGCTGATCTGATAACCCTTGGGCAAATCGGGATAGAAATAATTTTTACGGTCGAAAACCGACTTTTCGGCAACTTCGGCACCGATGGCCAAACCGAATTTGATCGCTCGCTCGACGGCGCCGCGATTCAAAACCGGCAAAGCACCGGGCAAAGCCAAGTCGATGTAGCAAGCCTGTGTATTTGCTTCAGCTCCGAACGCCGTAGAAGCACCGGAGAAAATTTTGGATTGGGTCGACAACTGGACGTGCGTCTCCAAACCGATCACAACTTCCCATTGCATATTCTTTTATCTCCGATTAGTAACCGTTGGGATGACGCTGATGCCAATCCGTAGCCAACTGCCAGGCATGGGCGATGCCGAGCATCTTGGCTTCGGCATAACGCGCACACGTCAATTGAACGCCGATGGGGCGGCCGTTGGAGTGAATGCCGCAAGGCATACTCATGCAGGGAAGACCGGCCAAAGATGCCGGCACCGTGTAAAGATCGCCCAAATAAGCGGACACCGGATCGGCCTTGGAACCGAAATCGTAAGCCGTCGAAGTCGTCACCGGACTGATGATGGCATCTACCTGAGCAAAGGCCTTGTCGAAGTCTTGAGAAATCAAGCGACGGACCTTTTGAGCTTTCAAGTAATAGGCATCGTAATAGCCGTGCGAGAGCACGTAAGTGCCGATCATGATGCGGCGCTTGGGTTCGTCGCCGAAACCTTCGTTACGACTCTTTTTGATCATGTCCTGAATATCGGAATAATCCTTGGCACGATAGCCGTAACGCACACCGTCGAAACGCGACAGGTTCGAACTGGCTTCCGCGCAAGCCACAACATAGTACACCGGCACGCCGAGTTCGGCATTGGGCAATTCGATGTCGACGATTTCAGCACCCTCGCGACGATAAAAATCGATCACGGCGTCAATGCTCTTGGCAACTTCCGGGTCCAGGCTTTGCGCAAACCAAGCACGCGGCACACCGATGCGCATGCCCTTGACACCCTTGGAAAGGTCGCGCGCAAAATCTTCCGTCGGCATCTCGGCAGAAGTCGAATCCCAGGGCTCGAAACCGACCATATCACCCAAAACCCAGGCAATGTCTTCAGCGGTATGCGCCATCAAACCGGCCGTATCCAAGGACGATGCAAACGCGATCATGCCCAAGCGGCTCGGACGACCGTAGGTGGGCTTTAAGCCGGTCACGCCAGTGAAAGCTGCCGGTTCGCGAATCGAACCGCCGGTATCGGTGGCGGTGGCAATCGGAGCCAAACCTGCGGCAACGCAAGCCGAAGAGCCGCCCGAGCTACCGCCCGGAACGGCATTGGCGTCCCAAGGGTTGTATACCTTGCCGTAGGCGGAGTTTTCATTGGCAGAACCCATGGCGAATTCGTCGCAATTGAGCTTGCCGAGCGTCACCAAACCGGCCTGACGCAACTTCTTGACCACGGTCGCGTCAAAGGGACTCATATAGCCTTGCAACATCTTGCTGGCGGCAGTCGAGGCCCATTCGCGCGTGACGAAAATATCCTTGTGTGCGATCGGAATACCGGTCAAGCGCGTGGCATCGCCCGAGGCAATACGCTCGTCGGCGGCCTGCGCCTGCCTCAAGGTTTCTTCCGGGCGCACATCCAAAAAGCAATTCAAGTCGCGGTGCGCATCGATACGATTGAGATACTCCTGAGCGAGTTCTACGGCGCTGACCTCACGTTTGGAGAGTGCTTCGGACAGTTCCTTGACGGAACGAAAATAAGAATTAGACATCTTTTGAGCTCCGCATCCGGTTATTCGATCACCTGAGGAACCAAGAACATCCCTTCAAACTCTTCGGGTGCGTTCTTGACATTCTCATCGCGGTCATTGCCGAAAACGACGGCATCTTCGCGCAGACGCTGAATGCCGTCATGCGGGTGCATCATCGGTTCGACGCCGTCGGTATCGACGGCCTGAATGCGTTCGATCATTCGGAAAATATCATTGAGTTCAACTTGCATACGCGCGCTTTGCTCTTCGGAAAGATCCACATGAGCAAGCTCGGCAATACGGTAAACGTCGTCCAAACCAAGGGACATAGCTAAACACCTATCGAGATTCAAAATCACAAAACATGAAATTTACCCTTTTTCGCCTGATTTTTCGAGCCTTTCCATAGCTAAAACCTCGATTTTTTTCAGGTTCGAAAGCTTTTCTTCGCTTTTTTGAAACGAAGTACTGCAACACGGGTAATTTTGGCAGACAAAAACCGTGCTTGCGCTATAGTGTCGACAGACTTTTTTTCATGCGAATACAACGCTCGATTCATGCTCACGAAAAAACACCTGTTGACACTTTTTGCCACCGTCGCTCTGACGGCTTTTTTGGCTTCTTGTGCCACGTCCAATTCCGGCAAATATTACGATCGCGACGGTCCGCCCGTCGTCGGCGGTCAGTTGCGCGCCATTAGCGCTTCCAATGTCAAGTTAAAGGTCGAAAAGCCGCATAAAGCAGCCAATCGCCCGTATACCGTGATGGGCAAACGCTATTACCCCGTCACCGGCGACAAGCCCATGACGCAAGTCGGAACGGCCAGTTGGTACGGCAAGCAATTCCACGGACGAAAAACCTCCATCGGCGAAACATACGACATGTATGAACTCACGGCAGCACATCCCACGATGGAGTTGCCAAGCTATGCCAAAGTCACCAATTTGAAAAACGGTCGCTCGATCATTGTCAGAGTCAACGATCGCGGTCCTTTTTTGCATGGTCGCATCATTGACTTGAGTTACGCCGCCGCCGTCAAACTCGGCTATCAAAAAGCAGGCACGGCGCGCGTACGCGTCGAGCGCATTACCCGCAAAGATATTGCCAAAGGAAACATCCCCTCGACCAATTCTGCCGGTGCCGTTTTGGCCGCCGTTTCTTCCGGCGTCAAGTCTTTATCCGAAAATAAAAAGAGCGATAAGTCGACAAACTCAAACATCATCGCCGCCTCTGTGCCAGTCGCTACGCAAGTTCTAGTCAATACCATTCGGGAAACAAAAACCGACGGCACTGCACCGCGTCAGACACAACCCGTCGTGCAGCCGCAAAACGTTTCACGTGAAACCGCTACAGTCGTTCGACCCGAGAACCAAATCGCGACAACGACATCCGAAGCCATTTCTATCGACACCGTTTCCGATTTGATCGACGAAACCGTCGACAGGGGCGAGCCTTCGGTCAGTCTGTCTTTTTCCATTGAAGAAACGAGCACTCCCGAAGCCGGAGAAGCGATTGCCGCAGGAACTTCCGGAGACAAGATTTCCGCGCAAGACGCCATCGGGGCAATTTTGGCCGAAGAGCAACAGCTTGCGAGCGAACCGAAACACGTCCCTCCGAGCAATCAAACCGTTAAGTCTGTCGAACTCGCCCCCTGGAGCGTACAGCTCGGCGCATACTCGGTCGAAGACAATGCAAAGGCTTGGGCGGGGCACGCGGAAAATCTTTTGGAACAAGACAACTTGGGACCTGTTGAAATCGTTCAAACCGGCTCCATGTACAAAATTTATGCCGGACACAGCGCCACACAAAACGAAGCCAAAGTGCTGGCACAACGCATTTCTGAAAAACTCGGCGTCAAAGCGATTGCCGTCAAAAGAGATTAATCAAAGTTATGTTTCAATCCTGTGATACGACCATTCGCGAAATGCTCCGCGGAAAAACTCTGGATGCTTTATGCGAATTTGTGAAACTGCCTTCCAAATCTTCGGATTTCGACCCGGATTGGCAAGCGCACGGATACCTGCAAGAGGCTTGTGAAAAAGCCGCTCAATGGGGACAGTCTTTATTTGCCGATGCAACCTTTGAGGTCATGACTGCCCCGGGGCATACGCCGGCACTGTTTTTCGATATTCCGGCCACAGACGAGCGTCTGGGTACCGCACTCTTTTACGGTCATTTCGACAAGCAGCCCGAAGCTCACGGGTGGAGCAACAATCGCCAACCGTTTGTTCCGTCAATTGAAGGCAATTGTTTGTACGGTCGCGGTGCGGCCGACGACGGCTACAGCTTTTACTGCGCCTTAACCGCGATCTATGCATTGAAAAATGCCGGCATCAAGCACGGGCGTATCACCGGGTTGATCGAAACCGACGAAGAATCGGGCTCTGCGGACATGGCCCACTGGCTCAACGTCATCGACAAACGTTGCGGTCATGTTTGCCTGATTGTCGTTTTGGACAGCACCAGTGCCGACTATGATCGCTTTTGGGTAACGACAAGTTTTCGCGGCTGCGTCAACTTTACGCTCAACGTTCAGGTTCTCAATCAAGGCGTTCACTCCGGCTCGGCTTCGGGGATCGTTCCCGACAGCTTCCGTATCGCACGCAGTCTTTTGGAAAGACTGGAAGACGCACAAACGGGCGTTGTGGCCGATAGCCGACTCAACTGTCCGATTGCCCGCGAACGTTTGGAACAAATCAAGGCCACGGCTCAGATTTTGGGAACGAGCGTAACTTCGGAGTTCCCTTGGCACAACGCCACCCGAGCTTGCCATGAAGACATTTTCGAGTCCTTGATCGAGCGCGGTTTTCAACCCAAACTTTGTGTGGTGGGAGCAGACGGATTGCCGCCCTGCAATCAGGCGGGACGCGTCATGCGCGACAAAACCTCACTGGCATTGTCCTTGAGAACGCCTCCCGAACTCGACACGCAAGCCGCATTGGAAGTCGTCACCGAAATTCTCACGCAAAATCCCCCCTATTGTGCCGACGTGACGATCACAGACGGCAGTACCGGCAACGGATGGAGCGCTAAACTCGGTTGCCGTTGGTTTGATCGAGCACTGCAAGACGCTTGTCAGGATGTCTTCGGTCTGGCTCCGGCCTACAACTGCGACGGCGCTTCGATCCCGATTCTGAATTTGATGCAGTCGCACTTCCCGGATGCTCAGATGCTCGTGACGGGGGTTTTGGGACCGGGCTCCAACGCCCATGGTCCGGACGAAATGCTCAAATTAGACTATCTTGAAAAACTCACCGGCGTTATCGCCCGACTTTTAACGCACGTGGAGGCATAAATGCGTCGCGATTTGGTTGTTCAAATCATTGTGGATTACGGCGAATTTTGGGAAAACTTTGCCACGCCCTTTGAAGCCGAAAGCTTTATCAACAGCAACTTGGACGAGTTGGATCTGCCGCGAGACGTGTGGTTGGAAGATATGCGCGGCAACGTCAAATGGCACTATGACGTGCTTGAAGACGACTCGGGGCTTTATCGACTCGTCGACAAAGCCCCAAGCGCTCCGGCGCGCCTGATTCGCACGCCGTCCAATTAAGCCCATTGCGTTAACCGAGGAAGAAACGACAGGCCGGATTGTTCGTTTCTTCCCAATAACGGTATCCCAACTTATTGAGGAACTCGTTGAAAAGATCTCCGTCTTCGGGCGGCACCTGAATGCCGACGAACACACGACCGAAATCGGCTCCGTTGTTTCGGTAATGGAACAGAGAAATATTCCATTGCGGTGCCATCGACGTCAGGAACTTGGTCAGAGCACCGGGACGCTCCGGAAATTCAAAACGCAACAGATGTTCGTTGACGGCCAACTTGCTGTGACCGCCCACCATGTGACGCAAATGCAACTTTGCCAACTCGTCATGGGTCAAATTGAGCGTATCAAACCCGGACTCTTTGAAGATGTGGACAAGCTTGTCGGCATCAACCGAATTGGCCGTTTGAATACCGACGAAAATATAAGCCTTCTCGGCATCGCTCATGCGGTAGTTAAATTCGGTGACGTTGCGACTGCCGACCAACTGGCACAGACGACGGAACGACCCTCTTTCTTCAGGAATCGTCACAGCAAAAACCGCCTCTTTTTCTTCGCCGAATTCGGCTCGTTCGGACACGAAACGCAAACGGTCGAAATTCATATTGGCGCCCGAAGTAATTGCCACCAGCGTCTTGTTCACGGCATTTTCACGACGTACCCATGCTTTGAGACCTGCCAAGGACAAAGCTCCCGAAGGTTCGACGATCGTTCGCGTATCTTCAAAAATATCTTTGATGGCCGCACAAATCTCATCGCTTGAAACCAAAATGATGTCGTCAAGATTTTCTTTGCACAAGCGCAAAGTTTCGTCGCCCACACGCTTGACAGCAGTACCGTCAGAAAAAAGCCCCACATCGTCCAGAGCGACATTTTCGCCGGCATCGATCGAGCGCTTCATGGCATCGGAATCCTCGGTTTCGACACCGATCACTTTCATTTCGGGGTACAAAGCCTTGATATACGTTGCGACACCGGCAGCCAAACCTCCGCCTCCGATTTGAACGAAAATGGCATCGGGACGAGAACCGTCGCCAGGCTGATATTGACGCAAAATTTCCATGCCGATCGTCCCCTGACCGGCAATCACGAGCGGATCGTCAAAGGGATGCACAAAGGTCAAACCTTCTTCTTCTTGCATTTTGGCGGCGTGTTGGGCGGCATCCGAAAAACTTTCGCCGACCAAAACGACTTCACCGCCCAAGTTGCGGACCGCTTCAACCTTTAACAGCGGCGCCGTCACCGGCATCACGATCACTGCGCGGCACCCCAAACGTTTGGCTGCCAAAGCCACCCCCTGCGCATGGTTGCCTGCAGAAGCGCAAATCACGCCGCGTGCACGCTCTTCCGGCGTCAAGTGAACCATCTTGTTAAATGCGCCGCGCAACTTAAACGAAAACACCGGCTGAGTGTCTTCACGCTTTAACAGCACTTTATTACCGATTCTTCTAGACAGTCGGTGCGCTTCGTCCAGTGCGGATTCATGCGCAACATCATAGACACGCGCCGTCAAAATGCGACGCAGATATGTTTCACGATCAAGTTTTTCCGGCATTTTCTTTCGTTATCCAAAGGAGTTTTTTTGTCGAAGCACTAAATATACGAGCGTTTTTTGCTTTTGCGCAACACAAACAAGAAAATTTCTTACCAATCAACGTCAGAAAAACCCACAACAGTATCTTATTTCTTACAAAATACACCAATTAAAATGACAAAATTTCCCTTGCTTTTTCATTTATTATCATTTTTTTAGATTTTATCGAAATCATTTTTCC
>CALKKK010000121.1 GCA_937995395.1 uncultured Sutterella sp.
CACCCACTGATGCGGGGCATCGTCTTCGGAACGCGTATTCCAAATCAATTTCGGAACAAACGTCAACCGAAGTTCTGGGGGCGGCACAATAACAGCAAATTTACCTAACTCCGTCCAGCGCTTGGCCGTCGCACAAGGCATCCATGCCAGAAAATCCGTTTGCGGCAAGATAAATGGTGACGTATTGAAGTAAGGAAACACCATCGACGGCATCCCGAGCTCAGCCAAACGCGTCCAGGGACGTCCCGCGTCTTTGCCGGGCATCACCTGCGTAAAGGACATCAAGTCCTGCACCGTGATTTCGCCATAGTCCAAAAGCGGATGGCCTTTTCTCACCATCCAAACGTACGACTGCGGTGCAAGATCGTAAACCACCAAATCGGCACGCTTGGGTGGCAAGGGGTGAATTGCCAGATCGGCTAATCCTCTTCTGAGTTCATCAACCAATTGCTGACCGTTTGAAACGACACCGAACTCAATAGCCAGCGACGGTGCCTCTTTGTGTAGCAGCCCCAGGATCGGCACCAAATAGTTCAAAAGCCCGTTGTCATACGTCAGGATACGAAAAACGCCTTTGGCGTCGGCAGGCAAAAACGTATGCCGATCGTTTTCGAATTTGCTCATGGCGCTCAAAATCTGTCGAATCGTCGGCAATTTGGCGCGCATTTTTTCTGTGGGTGCAAGCCCCGCTCCCGTTCGCACGAAGAGTTCGTCGCCGAAATAAGCACGCATTTGCCGCAACTGTCGGCTCGCAGCCGAGACGCTGATCCTGCACTCTTCAGCCGCACGCTGCAATTCTTTGGTGCGGCAAATCGCATCGAGCAACTCGATATTGCCGATGCTTCTCATCGATTCCGACATGTTCTCTTCTCGCAACATGGCAAATTTGCCATGATGATCTTGTTATTTGTGCACATTTTCTGCGGGAAAATGCATCTAGGGATTTTAGAGTAGAAACTCTACAATTTTCGGCAGATGTAAAAACAATCGGCGCGTTTCCCGTTTCGAGATAACGGCCGATAACAACAAATTCCACATTGGAGAGAGAAACATGTCCGGAATTACCCGTCGCGACTTTGCGCGACTCACTGTTGTATGTGCAGCCTCTGCCGCCACACCCATGCTTGTGCACGCCTTCGGCGGCCCCTCTGGTCCCGCCACGATCTACAAGAATGTCGGCCATCTGGGTGAACTCATCACCAACCCGTACAAGATTGCGCCGCTCACGGCCATCGTCAGAAACGGCGGCTACGTCGTTAAAAACGCCAGTGTACGCGTTGTTCCCAAGGAAGGCGGTCAGGAAATCGCCTACAAGGTTTCCAACGCTCAGCTTTTGACGCACGGCGGGATTCCCGTCTTTGGTCTGTATCCCGACTATGCCAACACGGTTGAAATCACATACGATCGCGTCTTTAACGGCAAGACCGAACACTTTACCGACACGGTCAAGATTCGTACCCAGCCCGTGTATGGCCTAAATCCCTTCCCGAAGGCCGTCGTCAAAAAGCCCGCCACGGGCAAATTTGCCGATCGTCTCTACTACATCAACAACATCGGCGGCAACAACAATACGCGTCACGCCGTGTGGAACAACCCCGAAGGCGGCGCCCTGCAATGGTCGTCTTATCCCTTGAACATGGTCATCGACACCAAGGGCGAAGTGCGTTGGTTCCTGTATCCTGAAGGAATCTTTGATGTCGACTCGCTCTATGACGGCGGCATCATGATGGGCTTGCGCCAGAATGAAGACGGCGCCATCAGCTGGGGCTACGGTCAGCACTATGTGAAGTACGACATTATGGGTCGCAAGATCTGGAATCGTCGTCTGCCCTACGGCTACAACGACTTCAGCCACACGTTGGACGCTGCCCAAAACGGTCACTACTTCTTACGCGTGGCGTCGTCCAACCTTAAGCGTCTGGACGGTCGCAACGTTCGCACGGTGCGCGACATGATCATCGAAGTCGACTCCGACGGTACGGTAATTGACGAATGGCGTTTGTGGGAAATCCTCGATCCCTATCGCAACACGGCCATTAAGGCGCTTGACCAGGGTGCCGTTTGTCTTAATATCGATCCGAAGCTTGCCGGTCATACGCTCTCAGACGAAGAACTGCAAAAGCTCGACTCCGAAGGTCACTTCGGCGACATCGTGGGTACGGGGCCGGGTCGCAACTGGGCGCACATCAACTCCGTCGATTACGACCCGACTGACGACTCCATCATCCTGTCGTCTCGTCACCAATGCGCCGTCATCAAGATCGGTCGCGACAAGAAGGTCAAGTGGATTTTGGGTGCCTCTCGCGGCTGGAAGAAGCCTTGGAGCGATTTGCTCTTGAAACCGGTCGACGCCAAGGGCAAACCGCTGAACTGCGGCGACGCTTCTTGCACGGATACGACCTTCGACTGGACGTGGACGCAGCACACGGCCTTTAGAATCGACACCAAGTCCAACAAGAAGGTTATGTATCTGTCTGTCTTTGACAACGGTGACGGTCGTGCATTCGATCAGCCGCCGCTGCCTGACATGAAGTATTCTCGTGGCGTGATCTACAAGATCGATCAGGAAAAGCGCACTGTTGAACAGATCTGGGAATACGGCAAGGAACGCGGTCACGAATGGTTTAGCCCTGTGACGAGTATTGTCGAATACATGCCTGACAAAGATTCGATCGTTGCTTACGCTGCCACGGCAGGCGCTCACTACGATCTCAAGACCGGCGGTTTGGCTTCGGCACCCAACCCCTATCTTGACGAATTCGAATGGGGCTCTACGGTTCCTGCTGTCGAAATCCAGTTGCTCAACACCACGGGCTACCAAGCCTTTGCGTTTGATGTGACGAAGGCCTTTAACGGCAAGACTCGCTAATCGTTTCTGAGTTGCGAGCCTCATTGTCCGGCTTTGGATAATGAGGCTCGTTTTATTGGCAGATTCGCGACTAATGACTAGCTGACTCTCGGCACAGAGAACTCCTTACAAACCCAATGCTGTAACCATTCTTGGGCTTTTTACTGCCCTCCGATCTCTTTCCCTTCTCGCTTGTTTTCTGTAAACATCTGCTAAGTCATTTTTTACAGATTAGCAGAAACTCTTTCGACTCAATTCCACCAAAAGACACTTGGCCGTTCTCCTGCCCTGCTCCAGAGCATTACCCTGAGCACGGGGGGCAAATTCGCCTTCTCTATCCGGCAATCGGGTGCCCCAATTTCGCTAAGTGGATCGTTGCAGGCGCTTTAGTCTGAAGCTTCAGTGTCAGAACAAATGTATCTAGCGCTGATCATCGATTTTGTTCATGAGTTTACACAACCAAAATTGTCTCGACCTAACAACGCGAATCTTGAATTTTTATTAATTACTTGTGTTATCCCTAGTCCTTAATAGCAAATGTCGATAACATGGTCTATGAGAATATATCTAAGAAATAATTAAGAAGATGCTCTTTTTTGACTCAGGATGACCGCCAT
This sequence comes from uncultured Sutterella sp., assembly GCA_937995395.1. GTDB lineage: Bacteria > Pseudomonadota > Gammaproteobacteria > Burkholderiales > Burkholderiaceae_F > Duodenibacillus. Next base: position 3,466 of record CALKKK010000121.1, read on the forward strand.
GAGATCGCAAGCCCCCCCCCCGATTTGAAGTTCCGCTACAGTCCTGTTTTTTGGGCGATTCTCTCATCTTTGATTTGCTCTGCTCACGCCTCTGAAATAACAGTTAAGGATATATGGCTCAGTCAATATGGAGCATCTGTCAAAGAATGGTCATATACATACAAGCCTACCGCGTCAATGACGACAACCGCATCGCGTGATCAGGGTTTTTATGGGTTAATCGGGGATTCAAATGATACTGTGGCCAATCCGGATCTTTATCTGAGCTATGGGGACTCTTTTGATTTTAATCTGTCTATAAGCGGGGACGCGTCTGATAAAAACCATTCGGCAGTTCTCATCACCGGCGAAGGGGTTTATTTTGACTTCATATCCGATTCTTTAACCATCAAAGTTAACAACCTCGCCACCGTGCAAGGCGCTTTTACAATTGCTGCAACAAATACAGTTAAGTCGGATAACGGCATTCAAAATGCTCCTGCAACCTTTCCTGGCGGTACCATCAACATTGCATCCAGCAAAGTTGTACTCGACACAACAGAACGCGATGGTTTATTGTCAAATCTCGGGGGGCTGAATATTGTCGGTCATGGCTCATTGATTAAGTTTTGGGATTCTGACGCAATCAGAAAGTTTAATAGTGAGAACCCCGATTTCAACAAACTTGGGGTCGAAAGCGCGGCGATAACTGTTCAAAAATTAGGAACAAACTCCAAAGGTTACGTGTTCGGCGCAAACGTCGACAGCGGTACGCTTGTTTTAGCAGCCGATGACAAAATCACTTTCAATGTTCTCTCCCTTGCAAAGCAATACACTCAACCGGCGCAAGGATCCAAACCGGCAACGACGATCGAAGGACATGCATTCGGGCTGTATAGTAAACGAGGAACTATAAGCAACTCTGCGACTCTGGATATCAATGTCAGCACTATCGGCACCTGCGATGCTGACCAATGCGAAGATAGTGAATACAAAGGTACAGGTTCTACTTTCGGCATCTACGCAACCTCTCAAAGCGGTAGAAATGAAGGGGTAGCGAAGATCGAAAGTACCGGAGATATCAATATCAGCTCTTTATCGGACTCACAATTGGCCGTTGGAATTTATTTATCCGACGACGGCACAACAGGCACCTTTGTGGGCAACTTGAACCTCAACTCCATTCAAAGCAATCAAGACGATGCCTACGGGTTATTCGTCACCACCGATGCCGTACTGACTGCCAACGGTGGTTTTATAGCCAATATCAATAAAGACGGTCTCGACAACCGGCTCAAAAAGGCTCGTGCTATTGAGGCTTTAGGCGGAGGTCAGGTAAACATCAATACACAAGGTCAATCTTTGGTTTTGGTGGACGGAGACCTTCACACACGCCCTGAATCTGCCGAACCGAGCACCTCCTCCGAAGTGTACATCGGTGTCCAGATTGAGATTCTGAGCTGGACAGTTCGCAAACAAGAAATTGAATTAAGGATGGCATTAAACGACGCTATACGGGCGACCGATACTGAAGCCACCCTTGATGAGCCCGGGGTTGAGGATCAGTACCAAAAAGAAAAAATCACCTTCGTGATGAACCGTGCTGACTCCTTCCTAACAGGCGCAGCCAACGGCAACATCGATATGACGGTTGCCTCCGACACGCTCTGGGAAGTGACGGGCGATAGCGACTTTACACAGTTATGTGCAACGGGCGGCCTAATCGATTTGCACCACGCAAACAAACAATTCAACAAGTTGAACCCCTTCCAGAAAGTGACGGTTCAGACGTTGTCGTCTACGAGCCAATATGCCCAAGGCGCAACACCGTCCACTTTTGTCATGAACACCGACATCATGGGCGAAGGTGTTGAAGTCCTATCCTTTGACGGTACAACGTTCTACAAAAAAGCAGAAGGTGACGGTCTGAAAAACCGAACCGGAACCGTCATCGAAGAAGGCTTTTTCACCAAAAACCCGACCTACACCTTTAACGGCGAAGAAGTCGAAATCGAAGTCAAGGGCTTTAAAGAAGAAGACGTCAACACGCTCATGAGTCACGAGCTGCGCCACGGCGACTTCTTAAATGTCGTGACAAGTAGCGGAGCCCAAACCCACTACGTGCAGATCGTCGACAACTCCATTTTGGACGGTCAAATCGACTACACGAACCAAGTGCTGAAGTTTGCTACAACGCCAGCCAACGTCACGCTCATCACCCGCGCCGTTGAAGACGATACTTCCGCCTTCAAATACTTACCCAAGGTCTGGACAACAACGCATACCGATCAAACGGTCAAGGACGGTACGGTTCAAGATGTAGATGCTGTCGTCAGTAACGGCACCATTCGCGAAGAAGCCGTCAACACAACCTGGTTTACGCGCGAAGAGTACGAAAAACTGGTTGCCCAAGGTTCTTTGATCACAACGGAAGATAACAGCACAACCATAACTGACGGCATGATTGACTACTGGATATCGGGTTATGAAAAGCAAATCAACAATCCGGGCGACATGGTCACTAGCCTTTACGGCATTCAATTCAACCAAGCACAATTAACGACGTTGCGCAAGCGTCTCGGCGAAGTGCGTTACGGTGCGCAGGACGGCGTCTGGATCAGAGCCTTGACGCAAAAAGACGGCACAAGCGGTATCGCCACCGCCGGTTATGAACAAAAGCTCTATGGTCTCAATCTCGGTATCGACCGTTTGGTTTCCGTTGAGGAAGAAAAAATGTGGTTGGTGGGCGGCAACCTCAAGCAGGCGCACGCCACGCAAGAGCTTTTGGGCACCCGAGGCGAAGGTGAAACCGACTCCTACGGTATCAACCTTTATGCGACTTGGGCCAATTACCACGGCAGCTATGCCGACTTCGTGTTGTCGTTCGACTGGTTTAAACAGACAATGAACACCGCTAACGACAACGGAGTAAGAGTAAGCGGCAAATACAACACATGGGGTGCCGGCGCTTCCATCGAAATCGGTCGCATGTTCTCGTCGGGTGACGACGATCTGAGTTGGGGGCCCTGGTATCAGCATTGGTTCCTGGAACCGCAGGCACAACTGTCCTACTACTGGCTCAAAGGTAAAGACTTTGAGCTGAGTAACGGCGCTAAAGTCCGTCAGCGCAATTTGGACAACCTGATTGGTCGTTTGGGTCTCGTTTTAGGCAAAAAGTTCAATTACGGTGAAGACCGCGAAGAAATCGACAAACGTTACTCTCAGTTCTACATCAAGGGCGGTATTAAGCACAACTTCTTGGGAACACGCTCCGTATACGTTGGATCGGATAAGTTTGAGGCCGACGATATCGGCACTACGACTTTCTATTACGGTCTTGGCTTTGACTGGAACATCGCCGACCAGTGGCGTTTCTATTTCCAAGCCGAACGCGAAAAAGGCGATGGTTATGAAAAGGACTATGAAATCAGTGCCGGTTTGAAGTGGCAATACTAAACAGGAATCGAACTTTGAAATCAACGGCTGGACCGACTAAACCGGCTTTGAACGTGTCGCCTGCCACGTGCCCATAACTCAATTCGACCTGAGGCTCGACAAACATATGATCTTCCACAAAGCTGAAGCGATAACCCGTTTCTGCAGATAAGCTCAATGCATTGGCATCGGTCTTGCCGGTCATGTCGCCTGCGATCGCAAAGTCGTTTTCCAAGCGCGAATATTTGGCGATTAAGTCGACGTAGGCACCGCACTCTGCCAACCACGAGCCGTTGTCAAATGCCTGTAGTACTTTGATATTTATCTCACCTTTCGTATACAATAAATGAAGACAATCGTGTACACATTTGCGATACGGAGGTAGTATGCAATTTTATACGAGACGAGAATTACGATCTACACCCAAGGCTCTTTGGGATAAATTGGAACAAGACGGTGAAGTTGTCATCACCAATAACGGCAGACCCTCCGCAGTGATGATTAATATTGCTGACGGTGCATTTGAGGAAACTATAAGAGCTGTGAGGCAAGCAAAGACAATGATGGTGCTCAATGCAATGCGTTTGGAGGCTGCCAAACAGGGGCCTTTCACTGAAAAGGAGATTGAAGACGAAATTGCAGCTGTTCGAAAGGCGAAAAAAGCTTAAGAGGACATTGCAATATGTTGGTTGTTCTTGACACAAATATACTTGTTTCTGCAATTCTTACACCAGCTGGCAAACCCGGATGGCTCGTTAATCAAGTAGTAATGGGAAATTTCAAGCTTTGTTACGACTACCGAATTTTGGAGGAATACCGAGACGTTTTGCTGAGACCAAAATTTCACGTAACGGAGGCGTATTTAGATTTCCTGCTAGATAACCTGACCTATGACGGTGTCTCAGTTGTTCCGCCATCAATTAATGAGCCATTTATTGATGAAGACGACAAAAAATTTTATGAAGTCGCTAAATTTTGCAATGCTCCACTGATCACTGGCAATCTACGACACTATCCCAAAGATTCTTTAGTCAAAAGTGTAAGTGATTTCTGCTCAAGCTTTTTAATGTAATATAGTCTGAATTTCTTGACACCCCTAAATCGAAACACATTGGTGATTTGAAATCGTCATCTTCATTGGAAAGCGCCCACCCCCAAACTCCCGCCTTTGTTAAACTATGCGCGGGAGTTTGCATTTTTACTGAGTACTCTGGCGTAATTACGGATAGACAAAAAATGTACATGAGGCCGCAGTAGACGTTTGGGGCCGCACCCTCTATGATGAAAGTTAATAGGCTCCGGCGCGCTTATCAGGCTGCGTACCCTTTGGTTCTATTACTTCAAAACCCTCAACGCCTCTTCCACATCGCCATAGCGCTTGACATTCGATCCATCCGGCAACGTCTCAGCCTCTTACAAAGCCGCAAGCGTCTCTTCATTCAACTCGGGCAAGCGCACTGCAAACGGCAAGCCCCCGCAAAGCAACGACTGTCGCATGAATACATTTAGCGCCGTCTCTAAATCCATCCCCAGCTCGTCGTACAAGGCTTCGCATTGCTCTTTGACATCCTTGTCCGTACGAAAACTCAATGTCACCGTCTGAGCCATCTTCTTCTCCTAAAACAAATTCCCTCAAGTGTAACAGCTGCACTTTTGTCCGATACCAAAAAGAAAAAGGAACCGCCACAAAACGATCCCCTTCTCAATTTAGCCTCAAGGCACAAATCAAGCCGCATCCTTCGTCAAAGGCTTGATCTCCGCGAGATTAAAGAGCAACTCCACACCGGAGCCCGGTGCATAAAGTCTGGAACTCGAACGATTCATCACGTCCACCGTCAACGTTGTGCCCTTGGCCTTAATACGATAACGAATGACGTTACCCAACAGCTGATGGCTTTCCACCACCGCAGGCACCGCAGGCGAGCACGTCTCGGGATAGTGACCGTTGGCTTCCTTCACAAAGACCGATTCCGGACGCACGGCAAGCAAATCCCCTTGAGCTTCAAAACCGATCAAATCTCGCGCCTCAGTGGGCGTCAAAAGGTTGTAAGACCCGATAAAGCGTGCCGCAAACTCGGTCGTGGGAGAAAGATAAACTTCTTCGGCAGTGCCGATTTGAAGGAACTTGCCCTTGTGCATGAGGAAAATACGATCACTCATGGTCATGGCTTCTTCCTGATCGTGCGTCACGAAGATCGTGGTCAAATGTAATTCTTTTTGAATCTCGCGAATCTGTTCACGCAGGTTGCGACGAATGCGCGCGTCAAGGGCCGACAGCGGTTCGTCCAACAACAAAATACGAGGCTCTGTCACAAGCGCGCGTGCCAAGGCCACACGTTGCTTCTGACCGCCCGAGAGCTGCTGCGGATACTTCTTTTCGTGCCCGATCATTTCGACAATGGTCAAAGCCTTTTGTACGCGCTCGGCGATTTGGTCTTTGTCCATCTTCTGCATTTTGAGACCAAAGGCCACGTTTTCGGCTGCCGTCATGTTCGGAAACAAGGCATAACTTTGAAACACCATGCCGATGCCGCGCTTCTGCGCCTTGACGTTGGTGATGTCCTGGCCGTTGACAAAAATCTGACCGGCATCAGGTGTTTCAAGGCCAGCCAAGCAGCGCAGAAGCGTCGACTTGCCGCACCCAGAGGGTCCGAGCAACGTAATAAATTCGCCCTGCGCAATGTCAAAGTTCAAATCGGTAAAAACGGGGGTGTTGCCAAACTTCTTGGATAAGCCCGTGACTTTTACGTAGTCTTGCATAATCGGTTAACTCATTAACGGCAAAGGTTTCAAAAATTCTTTTCTCTTACTCTTCTTCGATGTGCTTGTGTTCACGCTTGGGGCGCGAGATATACATGGCCACCCACGTAAGAATCAAAGTGAGGAAGAAGTAAGTCGCAACGATACCGGCGTTCAAATGGCCGCTTGTCATGCGCTTGGTGTAAAGGTAAATCTGAAGCGTCTCAAAGCGAGTGCCCACCAAAATATTGGCAAACACGAATTCGCCCATCAAGAACGAAAAACTGATAAATAAAGACGCCAACAGAGCACGGTTAAGATTGGGCAGAATGCAACGCATAAAGGCGCTGAAAGTGTTCGCACCCAATAAGTGTGCGGCGTCAATCAAGTCCTTCAAATTGATACCTTCCAAACCGTTGGCCAAAGCTCGATACATGAAAGGCACCGTGATCGTAAAGTAGGTCCCGATCAAAATCCAAGGCGTGCCCACAATGGGCAGGGGATCGCCTGCGTAGATCTGCAACAGACCGACGGACGAGACCACCGGCGGCACGGCAAACGGAAGAATGATCACCACTTCCATCCACTCTTTAAGTTTCGGGAAGTAGTAAAACACCGCAAAGACCATGGGCAACACCAACAAGGTCGAAAACGCCAAGGTCGCCAAACAGATCAAAAAGCTTCGACCCAAAGCCGCCATAAAACGAGGATCGTGTACGAGTTGGTTCACCCACTTCAAGGTCAAGCCGTCGGGCAATACTGTGGGGCCCCAGTGGGTACTGAAGGCATACAAAACCGTTGCCACAATGGGCAGAGCCAACATCAAAACGACAAGCCCGATCACGACACCGTGATAGACCGATGCCCAATCAAAGCGCTTCTTGGTATTAAGCGACATGGTAGGACCTCCTGATCAACCAACGATAAACGGCCGTGACAAAGCCCAAGACAAAAATCAACAAAACGGACAAGGCAGCTGCCATATTGGGCTGGAAGAAAATGTCGCCCACCACCAACTGACCGATACGGATGGTCACGAGGTTGTAGTTACCCACCGTTAAGGCATAGGCACTTGCGTACGCACCCATGGCATTGGCAAACAAAATCGTAAAGGTGCCCGACAAAGCCGGCATCATGACAGGAATCGCGACACGCATCCAGTAGTCAAAGCGCCCAGCGCCCATCGTGCGCGCAGCTTCTTCCCACTCGGGCTTTAAGGCTGCAAAGGCAGGAAAAAGAAGCAAAATGCCTAACGGAATCTGAAAATAGGTATAGATCAAAAAGAGCCCGTGGATGCCGTAGACGTTGAAATTGTCGATGAGACCCCACTCTTTCAAAAGCAACGTCAACGATCCGTTAAAGCCCAGAATGATGATAAAGGCAAAAGCAAGCGGCACGCCCGAGAAGTTACTCGTCATGTTGGTGAAACTCACCATCCAGTCGCGCACGCGCCCCGGGACTTTCTGAAGGCTTGCAGCAGCAAAAGCGGCAATTAAAAGACCCACCAAGCTTGAGCCGAAACTCAACCACAAGGAGTTACCGAAAGCCTGAATATAGAAAGCGTCGCCAATGAGTTCAGCATAGTTTCCGATACCCCAAACTTCGTCTTCTTCCACCCAAAACGAGTTGATCAAGACCCAGATCATGGGCACGATCTGGAAAGCAAAGAAAAACAGTGTAAAAGGCACCAGTAGCCCGGCATGACCGAGTTGCGAGAGCCGATTGGTTTGCGCTGCCATTATGTCGCCCAAATATCCCGATATAAAAACGAAAAACACGAAGAAAGGACGCTGCGAGCAAATCTTCACTCGGCGCCTTTTTCGTCATGTAACGGATTGTACCGAGACTAACCTCTCTGTGCCTAATTCGATGACAAAAAGATGACAAACTTTGCCCCTCGGCAAGAATCGAAAAAGTGGGGCTTCACAACACAAAGCATGGTAGCCTATCGCAAACTCAAAAAGACCGATGCACATCGAATGGGGAACACTATGTCCACACAAAAGGTGCCTGCTACACAAAAGCGCCAAGCAAAGCCCGGTGACACCCAAAATGCCGTTGAAGACTTGGAAGACATCCGAATTGCCGAACAAACGTTAGAGCGCATCCGGCGCGGTAAAGAGCGAACCTACACTTCCGATGAGGTTGAAAAGCTTCTTACCCCGATAAGTCGCCGCTTTGAGCGCACACGAGTATTTGCCAAATCACGATTTAGTAAATCCTGATTTAGTGTTTTGTTTGATTTGGCGCAAATCCTCCAATCCTCCTTTTTGCCG
>CALKKK010000122.1 GCA_937995395.1 uncultured Sutterella sp.
TAAATGCGGCCGTCCGGTCCGTATTTCCAGGTCGTTAAACCCATGTTCGGCTTTTTATGATTCGCTCGGGAATAGATGATCTCGGCAGCCGTTTTTTTGGAAATCGCCCAATGAAGCTTATTTTGGACTTGAGCAAAGAAGCGGTGTGTAATCGGCGAGTTCTTATCGTAGTCTACTGAGCATTGCGAGTAAATATCGGTGATCTGCTGGTAGAACCTGCGTTCGCTCGAACGAATATCTTTAATGCGTTCGAGCATTTCTTGGAAGTAGTCTTCACCAAGGAAATAGTCGGGGTTCTTTAAACGTTCGTCATCCATCGCGAAGCCTTTGATGATGTATTCGCGAAGGATGTTGGTCGCCCAAATTCGAAAGGCCGTAGCCTTTTTGGAATTGACGCGGTATCCAACCGCAATCACCATGTCGAGGTTGTAATAGGTCACATAACGGTTGACGATGCGGCTACCTTCCTGACGAACTGTTTCCATTTTGGAAATAGTTGCCTCCTGAGTGAGTTCGCCTTCTTCATAGATGTTGCTAATGTGCTTATTGATAGCGGGAACTTTTACTTCGAAAAGGTCGGCAATCTGAGCTTGCGTCATCCAGAGAGTATTTTCCTTGAGTAGCGCGTTGACATGAACCTTATCAGCATCGTCGCGATAAAGGACAATCGTTCCGGCCTGTCCATTGGCAATTGTCGAAATTTTCGTCATTACAACTCCCTCTTCGTTTCGGCATTGTTTGCCGATATCTCAGCTGACAGCCTTAACGTATGCCAGCGCCGTCAAATCGTCCTCATCGGGCCAAACATACTCGGCGCCGCGCGTCCAACCGGTCTTTTCGTAATACTCCCACGCGCAATGCGTATCGGTACGAAGCATGCAGGTCTTGACGGCTTTGCTGCGCAATTCGTCAAAGACTTTGGTAACAAGCGCCTTGCCAACGCCCTTGCCGCGGCAAGACGGAGACGTTAAAAGCAACTTGAGTTCAACGTCCCAAGCCACACCGTTTTCAGAAAGCTTTTCAATCAAGATTTCGTTGACGGCATCGAGTCGCTCGTAAAAGTCCAGCGCAAAGCGCCCGCTTTCCGTTTGCTGCAGTTTGTTTTCCAAGGTCTGCGCCATGAAGAAATAAGTCTTGGCGTCATAGTCCTTGTTGTCCAAGCGCTCCAAAGCCGACTTCATGGACGTTTGCAAACACGTCACACCTTGAACAGAACCGTCGACCTCACAAACGTAAACGGTGTCGGCAGCCACCAACGCCAAGGCAATATACATGCTTGCCAAGTCGAGGTTTTCTTCCGAGGAGCCTTTGAGCTCCCACCCCCACGTCTCGTCAAACATGCGCACCAAGTCGCCGAAATCTTCATCTCGATAGCTTCGAACGGTTACCACTACACCACTCCGGGAATCACATACAAAAGAATGGAAAAAAACTGCAAGGCCGTGCCTGCAAAGACAAAGGCGTGCCAAATGGCGTGACTGTAAGGCAACTTTTCCCAAATGTAGAAAATCACGCCCAGACTGTAGGCAAGACCTCCGCCCACCAACAACCAGAGCCCTGCCGTTTGCAGGTTTTCGGTGACGGGCTCGATCACAAACACCACGAGCCAGCCCATCGTCAAATACAAAAGGCAGTTGATCCAATCGCTCTTTTTGAGAAGCACGCCTTGAAGCGAAATGCCGATCGTTGCCAAAAGCCACACCACCACGCAAAGCGCAATGCCGGTGGCGCCGCTCAATGTAATCAAGCAAAACGGTGTGTAAGACCCGGCAATGAGCACATAAATCATGCTGTGATCCAACACCTGCAGCACCTTTTTGGCTTTGGGGTTGGGAATGGCATGATAAAGCGTTGAAGCCGTATAAAGGAAAATCATGCTCGCGCCGAAAACGCTCACGGCTGTCACGACCTTGGCAGAACCCGAATAGACCACGGCAAAGGCCACCAAAACGGCGAGCCCTGCCACAGACAATAATGCTGCAACACCGTGCGTGACGGCATTGGCGATTTCTTCACCGACGGAATAGTTCGCCGTCGCTGCCGTCTTGCGCTGCGCTTCGTTAGCAGGAAGCGTTGCTGCATGAAGTCTTAACATGAAGTATTTCTCTTAAATGATCACGGGCTCGGGTTCAAGGACCACCCCGAATCTGCGTTTGACAATAAATGCGACCTCGTCGGCCAATGCCTTGATTTCGGCGCCCGTGGCGTTGCCGTGGTTCACTAACACCAAAGCCTGGTGTTCGTAGACGCCGGCATCGCCCACGCGTTTGCCCTTCAATCCCACGGCATCGATCAACCAGCCCGCAGCCAATTTGGCTCGGCCGCCTGCCAAGGGGTAAGAAACGATTTGCGGCGTTTCTTCCAGAAGGCTCACCATCTTGATG
>CALKKK010000123.1 GCA_937995395.1 uncultured Sutterella sp.
AACAACAAAGTCATGGCACGCGTCGAAACATTTCCGCATTCTCCTTTTGAACTTCATTCCGACTATGAACCGGCAGGCGATCAGCCCACGGCCATCAACACCTTGGTCGAGGGCGTGGAGTCGGGGTTATCGGCCCAAGTGCTTTTGGGGGTGACGGGCTCGGGGAAAACTTACACGATGGCCAACGTCATCGCGCGCATCGGCGTGCCGGCGATAGTGATGGCGCCGAACAAAACGTTGGCGGCGCAGCTTTATAGCGAAATGCGGGAATTTTTTCCCAACAACGCCGTCGAGTATTTCGTGAGCTACTACGACTACTACCAGCCCGAAGCCTATGTGCCCGCACGCGACTTGTTTATCGAAAAGGATTCGGCCGTTAACGAACATATCGAGCAGATGAGACTGGCCGCCACCAAGTCCATATTGGAGCGGCGCGACACGATTATCGTGGCCACGGTTTCTGCCATCTACGGTATCGGCAAGCCCGAAAGCTATACGCAGATGCGAATGATCCTACGTCAGGGCGACATCAAGTCGCGAGACGATCTCATCAAGCAGCTCGTCAAGATGCAATACAAGCGCAACGACATGGAATTTGTCCGCGGTGTTTTCAGAGTCAGAGGCGATACGATCGACATTTTCCCGGCAGAACACGCCGAAGTGGCCGTGCGCGTGGAGCTCTTTGACGACGAGGTCGACGCCATCGTTTTGTTCGATCCCCTAACCGGTCAGGTGCGCCAAAAGGTGCCGCGCTTTGTGGTGTATCCGGCAAGTCACTACGTGACGCCGCGAGGTGAGATCGTGCGCGCCATGGATACGATCAAGGCCGAACTGAAAGAGAGGATTGCCTTCTTTGAAAAAGAAAACAAACTTGTCGAAGCCCAACGCCTGCAACAGCGCACGCTCTTTGACTTGGAAATGCTCGATCAGGTGGGCTTTTGCAAGGGCATTGAAAACTACTCGCGTCATTTGACGGGGATGGCTCCCGGCGAAGCTCCGCCTTGTTTGATCGATTATCTGCCGACCGACGCCATCATGTTTTTTGACGAAAGCCACGTGATGATGGGGCAATTGGGCGGGATGTATCGCGGCGACAGATCGCGCAAAGAAACGCTTGTCAATTACGGCTTTCGTCTGCCCTCGGCATTGGACAATCGACCGCTGCGCTTTGATGAATTCGAGCGCAAGATGCGCCGCTCCGTTTTTGTGTCGGCCACGCCCGCCGCCTACGAAATGGAAAAAGCCTCGCAAGTGGTCGAACAGGTTGTCAGACCCACGGGGCTTGTCGATCCCGAAGTCGAAGTGCGCTCTGCGATGACTCAGGTCGACGATGTGCTCTCTGAAGTGAACGACCGTGCTGCAGCAGGCGAACGTGTCTTGGTCACAACCTTAACCAAGCGCATGGCAGAAGAGTTGACCGAATTTTTGCGCGAACACAACGTCAAGGTGCGTTATCTGCACTCCGACATTGATACCGTTGAGCGCGTGGAAATCATCCGCGACTTGCGTGCCGGCGTCTTTGATGTGCTGGTAGGTATCAACCTTTTGCGCGAAGGCCTGGACATTCCCGAAGTCAGTCTCGTGGCCATTTTGGATGCGGACAAAGAAGGTTTTTTGCGTTCTACACGCTCCTTGATTCAAACCATTGGGCGCGCGGCGCGTAACGTCAAGGGCAAAGCCATTTTATATGCCGACAAAATGACCGACTCGATGAAAGAAGCTATTGACGAAACCGAACGCCGCCGAGCCAAGCAAACCGAATTTAACCGTGTGCACGGCATTACTCCGAAGTCGGTCGTTAAGGAAGTGCGCGAAATCATCGACGGCGTCTATAAGGGGCCAGAGGCGGGCGGCAGCCAAGAGTTGCGCAGCCTCGGCAACGTGGATCTGAAAGACGAAAAGGCCTTGGGACGCGAAATCCGAGAAACGGAAAAGAAGATGCTCGAATGCGCCCGCGACTTGGACTTCGAGCAGGCGGCCGTTTATCGCGACCGTTTGGAAGCGTTAAAGCGCTTGATGTTCGGTGCCGACGGAACGGCAGGCGACAAGATTTGAATTAACTTTGAGAAAACGACTATGAAACAGCAACGCGTTCTTTTCCTGTCTTTGTCAGCTTGAAATAGAGCTCCAACCAATAAAAATAAAGCTTGGAGCTCTTTATTTTTTCTCTTTTATATGTTATAATTATGGCATATAGCGTAGCAACT
>CALKKK010000124.1 GCA_937995395.1 uncultured Sutterella sp.
CCCCGAACAATACGCAAATTGAAGAACTCGAAAGTTTGCTTGATGCTACGCGCAAATCGGGCGAAAGCTTGGGCGCGCGCTTGCGTTTGGAAGTTTTGGGTGTGCCTGCAGGCTTAGGTAACCCCGTTTACCAGCGATTGGATGCCAATCTTGCACAAGCCTTGATGGGGGTGAATGCTGTTAAGGGTGTTGAAATCGGTGACGGTTTTGCTGCTTCTCGCTTAACGGGCACGCAAAATGCCGACGCGATGACGCCCGAAGGTTTTGAAACGAATCACGCTGGCGGCATCTTGGGCGGCATTTCAAGCGGTGCGATGATTGTGGCCAACGTCGCCATTAAACCGACACCCTCGGTGCGTCTGCCTTTGAAGAGCTTGGACGAGGAGGGCAATCCCGTGGAAGTGGTGACGATCGGACGCCACGATCCCTGTGTGGGTTTGCGTGCGGCACCTGTCTTGGAAGCCGTAACTGCATTGACCATCATGGATGCGGCGCTTGTGCAGCGCGCGCAGTGCGGTAACTTCGGACTTGAATATCCGGCCTAGCGGACGTTTGATTTCCGATTTCTTCTCAAAAGAGAGACGTTTTCCCAGGGTGGAAGCGTCTCTTTTTGCATATTTGTCTTTTCATGCGGATATCTATTCGGGAAAAACCCTCATCCGCATGACCTAGTTAGATGGTAGACGGATTAAATAAAGCTTAATAAACTTCTCACCCATAGAAGTTCGAAACGACCTCAATGCCACGCTCCTCGGTGAAAAAGGTCGAACGAACCGAAAAATACTCGGTGACAGCCTTTTCGAAATTTCCACTTGACAAGAATTCGACCGCGTCGAGGAAGCTTTCGAAAAGTGCGATCCGGGTAGTTAAAGCCTAAAATATATAGGCAACCAGACCCCAACCCCTTAGGAGAAAAATTATGCAATTCGTTAAGTCTTTGACTTTGGCCGCTTGCGCAGCCCTCATTGCTCTTTCTTCGACGGCCGGTGCCGCCGATCAAAAATTCGGTGCAGATCGTCACGTTGCCCGCGGCATTCAGTGCACGATGTGCCACGGTAACGACATGAAGAATCCGGAATTCCCGGATGAAAACACCTGCATGAAGTGCCATAACAAGGCTCAGATTGCTGACAAGACCAAGGCTTTGAAGCCCAATCCCCATGCTGCTCCGCATAATGGCGATTGCACGCTTTGCCATATGCAGCACGAACCGACCGTGAACTACTGCAACCAGTGCCACGAATTCAAGATGCCGGCTATTCCGTAATCGGCATTGCTCTCTAAAGCAGAGTCAAGAATCAAATTTCGTTTCTCTTCCTTGTGCCTCGAAGACGCTCTCCACCGCGGGAGCCTTCGAGGATTTTTTTGCGCCTGTCTTTTGTGCGAAATCTGAATATTTTCGTGTTTTCCCGATCTCTCAAACAGACCGAAAGCGGAAACGGGCGGCTAGAATCGATTAAGACATTGTGCTTAACCAAAAGGAGAGAGAAACATGTTGAGCATTTCCCGTCGTTCTTTGATTTCTGCTGCAGCCGCGATTCCTGCGACTGCCATGTTGCCGGTTGGTCAGGCTTTCGCCAATGATAAGTGGGACGCTTCCTGCGACGTTTTGATTGCAGGCGGGGGCGCCGCCGGTTGTATGGCAGCGGTCGAAGCCGCCAAGGCCGGCAAATCCGTTATGCTTGTGCAAGCCACCGCTACCTTGGGCGGAAGTTCTGCCATTTCTTCGGGCTGGATTCGTGCATGCGGTACGCGTTGGCACAAGGCGCGTGGCATCAAAGACACAGTTGAAGCCTACAAGGCCGACATTCTCAAATACGGCAACGGTTGCCGTCTGGAAAAGAAGGCCGAAGTCATTGCACGCGAGTCGGCAGGCTTTGTCGATTATTTGGCCGATATCGGTGTGGCTTATACCGACGAAGAAGACCGTGCCAACGGCGGCGAAATGCTTCGCATCGTGAAGACCGCAGGCGGCGGCCATGCGCTCATGCAAAAGTTGGGTCTTGCTGTTGAGAAAACCAAGGGCGTAACGGTGCGCAAACAAACGCGTATCGTCAAGGTGCTACTTGATGAAAAGGGTGAACGTGTGACGGGGGCCGTGATCGCTCGCCGTGGCAAAGAAACGCGTGTGAAAGCCGACGCCGTGATTTTGGCGACCGGCGGCTACGGGCGCAATCAGGAGTTGGTCGAGCGCTACACCAACGGCTGGGCTAAGACCGGTCGCATTATGGATTTGGAAGACAAGGGCGATGGTTTGATCATTGCGACCGACCTCGGTGCCGGTACGGCAAACCTGAATATCGCCATGGTGTGCCCGACGCTGGAAGTCACGAAGAACATTTTCTATTCGTCGGCACCGATCATCAACGGTGCTATCTTCGTCAACGAAAACGGGCGCCGTTTCACGAATGAATACGTCATCTATACGCAGACCAACATTGATATGTTGAAGCAAGTCAAGACTTGGGAAATCGTTACCGAAGAGCTCCATCCCGTCGTGCAGAAGATGATCGAGCAGGGCGTCACCACCAAGTGCGACACGGTGGAAGACTTGGCCAAGGTGATCGGTTGTCCGGTTGAGGGTTTGAAGGCCGATATTGAGGATCACAACGCCACGACGCGTTTGCCTGCCGACAAGCGTCACGATCGCTTCGGTCGAGTGGTGTATGGTAAGGAACTGAAAGCACCTTTCCATATCCTTCAGGTGACGCCGGTAATGATCGAAACGGTGGGCGGCATCACGATTAATGAAAAGAGTGAAATCACGACGCTTTTGGGGCGTCCCATTGCCAAGGGCTTGTATGCCGCAGGCGCCCTTGCGTTTGGTGAGCACTTCGGTACAGGCTATCGCTCGGGCGAAGCTTATGTCTACGCGGGCGTGACCGGTATGGTGGCAGGGCGCGAAGCTGCCAAGTTGAAGTAATTCCAAGCCCAACGAACACCAACAAAAAGGCCATTGACTGATTTGAGGTCAATGGCCTTTGAGTTTTGTTGACGACCGACTTCAAACGAAATCAGTCGTCAGTCTTTGCGACGTTTAAGCAAACCACTTCGGATCCGTGTGCACCTGAACGAGTTCTTCGGTTTCAAGTGCAGCCACCACGGGACGCGGACGGCCCGGGTATTTCACGGCTTCATAAGTGACGGGCTGGCACAGCGCCGGATCGGTATGATCCTGAGCCAAACCGGCCTTGGCAAGATTTTCTTCCAAGTGCTCGGCAATGTCGGCTACCACAGGTGCGGTAGCTTTAACTGACGGTGTCTCAACTTCAACCGTTTCCACAGCTTCAACGACAGGCGCTTCGACCGGTTCGAGCGCAGGCGTCGTTTCGACTTCGGTCGGAGCTTCGGCAACGGCAGCGGGCGCTTGGTCTTCGGCCTTGATTTCCACGGTTTCGACAACAGGCGTTTCAACTGCAGGCGTTTCAACGACAACTTCCTCAACCTTGGCTTCGGGAGCGGAAGCTTCAATCTTCACTTCTTCTACGGCAGCAGGCGCAGCGGCTGTCGGCGTGACGCTCACGGCTTCGTTGATGCGGGTCGGACGACGACGGCGACGCGGACGGCGGCGGCGACTGTCGCTTTCGATCACGGCTTCTTCATCGTTTTCGGGCGCATCGCTAAAGTCGATGGCAAGTTCGTCAATTTCAACCGTTTCGACAGCTTCTACCGGAGCGGGAGCGGCAGCCTTGACGGGCTTTTTCACCGGAGCCTTTTCTTCGACCGGAACTTCCGCAACGGGAGCAGTTTCCACTGCGGGCGTTTCCGCCGTTTCAACCACGGGTGCAACGTCCTTAGCCTGATTTCTGGGCTTGCGTTCGCTGCGGGTACGTGCGGGCTTGGTTGCGGGCGCAGCTGCAACGTCGGCCGTTTCCACCGGTGTTTCCACAGCGCTCATCACGGGTGCCTGATCGGCAACTTCTTCGGTCTGACGCGGACGGCGGGTGCGGCGAGAACGGCGTTCTTGCGTAGCTTCCTGACGCTGTGCATCTTCGTCTTTGCCGGGCTTGGGCAACTTGAGGTCGATGCGAAGTTGATCCTTGCTTTTTTCGTCCTTTTCACGACGATCGGCATTGCGCGGATTGCGGCGCTTTTCTACGGTGCGTTCTGCGCGATCTTCGCGACGGTTGCGGCCCTTGCCACGCACGGGCTTGCCGGACTTCTTAGTCTTCTTTTCGATCTTTTCTTCGATCTCGGCCTTGGCGCCGATACCGAAGAACTTCAAAATCTTGGAGAAGAATCCGCCTTCTTCACGCACCTCGGGCTTGACTTCGGGTTTGGGTTCGTGAGCCGGTGCCACATCCTGCGGCAGGACGTTTTTAATGACCGGAACCTGCTTGGGACGCGTGGGCTTTTCTTCCT
>CALKKK010000125.1 GCA_937995395.1 uncultured Sutterella sp.
GGCTCGGGTCCCTTCCCGACGGAATTGTTGGACGCCACCGGCGAAGAACTCCGCCGCAAGGGTAATGAATTCGGTGCCGTGACGGGGCGCCCGCGTCGCTGCGGTTGGTTCGACGGTGCAGCACTTCGTCGTGCCGTTCAGATCAACGGTTTGCGCGGTTTGGCTGTCATGAAGTTGGACGTTTTGGACGGCATGGAAACCGTTAAGCTCGGTGTGGGCTACACGGTCGACGGCCAGCCTGTCGACTTGATGCCTTACGGTGCCGACGCTGCCGCTCGCTGCGAACCGGTTTATGAAGAATTCCCGGGTTGGAAGGAAAGCACGTTTGGCGTGACGAAGTGGGAAGACCTCCCCTTGAGCGCTCGTCAGTACTTGCAGCGCTTGAGCGAAGTGGCCGGTTGCCCGATCGCTTTGGTCTCCACGGGTCCGGATCGTAACCAGACGATTCTTTTGAACGATCCGTTTCAATAAGTTGACGTACTCCCTTGGTTGAAACCAAAGGATTCTTGGATCAAACAACGGATGCCGTCAGATGACGGTCTTACTCCGTCTCTCCGTTTCGGATGATGTCCCACCCGTTGTTTGCTTTTCATAGACACGCAATGCTTCAACCAAAATATTGGTTGAAGCATTGATATCTCGATCATGCTGTGCACCGCACTGCGGGCAAGTCCACTCTCGAATTTTCAAGTCCTTTGTTCCCTCAAAGCGATGTCCGCAAGCCGAACACAACTGGCTCGACGGATACCACTTATCAATGTGGACGACTTGTGTGCCTACTCTTGTTGCCACATATTCCAAAATCTTCACAAAATCCGCAAATCCGTAGTCTCCGATCTTTTTGCCCCAAAGCTTTTGCATCGCTTTGAGGTTTAAAGTTTCGAGTCCGATAAAGGCATATTCTCCGACAAGACGATAAGCCGTCTGCCATTGCCAGGCTCTTCGTTGATTCTCAATTGTGCGATGCAACCGAGCCAACTCGCGCTTGGCACGATACCAGTTGTGCGAACCCTCAACTTTGCGTGACAACTTTCGATGGGCTTTTTGCAAAGCCTTTCGATTGTCTTTGAGAAATTGCGGTGCCGCAACCGTTTGGCCGTTTGACAGCGTGAGGAACAATTTCAAACCGAAGTCCATCCCGACCGAATCACCCAGTCGTGGAATCACTTGATTGGTTTGCGGTTCCTCTACTGCAAAACACACCCACAGGTCGTTGACCGAATCCCGTTTAATTGTCACGGTTTTGATCTTGCCTTGGATCTCGCGAGATTTGTGATACTTGTACTTTTGACCTCGGATGATCAGTTCATTGCCTTCAAGCACCTTGTAGCCTGCTTGCTTGAGCGTGAACGACTTATATTTGCGAACTTTCTTGAACTTGGGAAAGCCGCACTTTTCGCCGTTCTTTTTACCGTCAAAGAAGCGCTGAAGACTCTTATAGAGCCGATCAACGACTTCTTGAAGCGCTTGAGCATCCATCTCTGCCATATACGCGTAGGGCCGACGTCTTTTGAGTTTCGTCAGGTGCTTTTGAAGCGCGTACTTGGACAAAGACTTGTGATACATCCGATAGTACCTTTTCGTCAGCGCCAAACAGTGATTCCACGACAAAGCCGCTGCATTGATTTGGCGATGCAGCTTCTTATTACGCTTGGCACTGTACAGTTTGAACTTAAAGGTCTTCATGTTGAAAATATCTCACACCGTCACCTTAAAGTAAAGCCCTGCGGGCTTCGCCTTTCATCCCTTGATTGAAATCAAAGGCTTTTCGGCGTGATCCTTTGTAAAATACTGACTTCTTTTAGAAGTCGCCTCGCGGTTCTGTTCGTGCGACAGGGCCGCGATATTTTTTTATACCTTACATTTACGAAAACCAACTATGTCCGAGATTACTCACGACTATATCGACTGGGACCAATATCGCCAACTGTGCGAACGCTTGGTGGCACGCGTGACGGCCTCCGGCTATGACTTTGACTGCATTCTGTGCTTGGCTCGCGGCGGTATGCGCCCCGGCGACTTCTTCAGCCGCATCTATTCCAAGCCCTTGGCCATCATGACCACGAGCTCTTATCGCGAAGCCGCCGGCACCGTGCAGGGTGAGTTGGACATTGCTCAGTACATCACCGGCATGACCGAATTGAAGGGTAAGCTTCTTCTCGTTGACGACTTGTGCGACTCCGGCAAAACCATCATGAAGGTGAAGGAACACATCCTTCGCAAGTACCCGGAAATCACCGAGATTCGCGTGGCCGTGGTGTGGGTGAAGGCTTGCTCGGTCTTTAAACCCGACTACAGCGTGGTCGACTACAAGGACAGCCCCTGGATTCATCAGCCGTTCGAATGCTACGACGACTTGGGCGCCGAAAAGCACCTGCAGATGTGCCGTGAAAAGTACGGCGAAAATCTCTAATCGATCTGACCGTGAGATAATGAAAAGCGACCCTTGGCGGTCGCTTTTTTGTACGTAGAAGGCAAAATGAATATCGACCTTTTGATGCCTTTGGCGGAAAAGTACATTTGGTGGCTCTCGCCCGAAGATGCCATGACCGACCCTTATCGTGTGATCGCTCAAGTGATGAATTTGGGCGCATGGAAGGATTGGGGCAGGTTGTACGACGCTTGCAGCGACGACGAACTCAAAGAGGCGATCGCGCGTGCTCAGGCCGGATGGTTTACGCCAAAACGTTGGCGTTTCTGGCATCTGAGTCTGGGACTTTGCGAGTTGGGAGAGGTTCCGCCATTACCGAAACGTACTTTACCTCCGATCGCCAAAGACATGGACATGACTTTCAGGCCTCATTTTGAGATGTTGTCACAAGCTCAACGCATCCTGTGGCCGCATTTGGGCGGGCTCATGGCGCTGGGGTTTGTTTTGTACGGCGGCACGGCGCTTGCTTTGCGCATCGGGCACAGGCATTCCGACGATTTTGCCTTTTTGACGCATCTTCCGCTGGATGAAGAGAGAATACTTGAAGCTGCACCGGTACTGCAACGACAGAAAACCATCCGCCGAGAAGAAAATACCTGGACGCTGTGGGCGCCCGTTAACGAAGGCGGAGACGGCGTCAGAATTTCCTTTTGCGGAGCTAACGATTGCGGAAGAGTCGGTACGCCGGAATTAACAGAAGATGCGATGGTGACGGTGGCTTCTTTGGACGACTTAATGGCGCATGCTCTCAACAACATCTATCGTCGAGCAGATGTCAACGATTATGTCGACGTTGCCGACATGATTGCAAACGGTGTTGACCTATATGAGGGACTTGGCAGTGCAAAGACATTGTTTGGCAATGACTTTTCCCAGACACCCGCACTGGAAGCGCTGCTTTGGTTTGAGGGTTTTGGCGCGTCGATTTTTCCTGAACGGAAACGGAAAACATTGGTCGAAGCGACTCGCAAAGAAAAACACCATCCCGATGAACCGCTACCGCAACTCAAGTCGCGCTATCTGACGCGAGATGAGATGACAGAAAAATACATGGAAATGCACGTATGATGTTTCCGTGTGAAACGATCTTCTTTGTTGCTTGTCGATCATCTCGTCAATCCGATGAACCGGGATGCCTCAGTAATTTCCCTTTTAGGGGAATCGAGGGAGGGGAAAGTTCTCGAAACCAACTTTGTTGGGGCAAAGATCGTCCGGGGTTGCAAACACTTGATTTCATTGGACTTTTTTCGGGGTCTATCCAAATTTGATCAAAGGCTGAATCGACTCCGCACCCCAAAATAATTAAGAGAAAGACCTTAAGAAAACAATGATTTTCCGATCATTTGCAGAGTAATGACGCCTAGAGAGAGTCACTCATCTTTATGTGAGTTACTAGGGAAGGGGCGCGAGTTCGGGTAGTATTCGGTGGGAGAGAGGAATTTAGATATAGAGAAAAAGGTCCATGTACGAACCGAAATTACCCAAAGATATCCGTTGTCCCTTGGAGTATGCCATTGAACTTTTTGCCGGCCGCTGGAAGTCGCGCATTCTGTGCATGCTCTATACCAATGAAACGATGCGCTACGGCGAAATTAAAAAGAAATTGGAGGGTATGACCGATACGGTGTTGGCCTCCACGTTAAGAGAGCTTTTAGGTGCCGAGCTCGTGGTGCGCAACCAGTATGCCGAAATCCCTCCGCGCGTCGAATATTCGCTTACCGAAAAAGCCCAAAGCTTGGTGCCGTTGTTGCGCCACATTTGCCACTGGGCAAGCGACTATCACTTGCCCGACGAAACGCAAAGGTCACTGATGTCTCACTGCCGTCAGTGTCCGGTGTTGTGCAAGAAGGCGCAGGAAAAAGGCTTGCCCGGACTTTGCGCCAACAACGACTAATCGTTTCTGACGGCTTGGCAAAACTCGGTTTCGCTGAAAAGCCGAAGCAGAGCCGGCTGCAGTTCGTTGACGTCTTCGATGTGTTGAGAATTTCTGCAGGCGTTTTTATTGGGAACGTCAATGCTCAAGAGTGCCAACTCCACGCCGTTGCGATTGAGTTCGGCTTCGACTCTTTGAGAAAAGACGCTTGGAAAACGCCCGTCGGTGATCACCAAAAGCAGACGGTTTTGCACGTCCTCGGAAAAGTCGAAGCTGTCTTTGCCCCAGTTGAGTGCTTCTTCTACGGGCGTTGAGCCGTAGGCGCCGATTTTTGCAAAGCGTTCGGAAATCTCGTCAATCGTTTCGTCGGGACTGGCCACGATCGAAACATGGCTTTTGATCGGTCCCGGAAAGCAGGCGGCACGCACTTGGCATCCCTCGATTTTCTTCAAAGCGCTGATCAAACCCAAAACAGCCGCTTTGGCATGCGTCAGAGTTTTAACGCCCATCGAGCCCGAACGATCGAGCAAAATGCAGATTTCGGCCGAGACGGCAACTTCGGGGGCGCGTTTGACGAAAATGCGGCGATCGTTTTGCATCAAGTGTTGAATCCAGTTGCGGCACAGACGCTCACCCGTTTCCCAGCGCATGATGCCTGTGTCCGTGACGGTTTCGAGCAAAGATTCGAATTCGTCGGTCATGCTGTCGACCAAGTCGAACACTTTGTCAAAGGCGCGTGAATAAAATTTGGCGTCTTCGTTGACCAGTTTGTCCTCGGTCACATCCGGCCAATAGGCGTCGCATTCGGCAATTTTGGTTTTGCCGCCTTTGCCTTTGCCTGCTGTCGCGGGTAGTTGCGCAACCACCAAATCGTTGGCCGGTCCCCTGCAGTTGCCTTGCATGACGGCTGCCATAAAGTTGGCGGCAATCGCTGCGGCCGTATCCGTGCCGAAACCGTCGACAAACTCGGGATCGTCCCACAAGCTCGGCTGATAGGCCGTGAGGCTTTTGTGTTCGGCCTCCAAGTAGGCCATGAGTCGATCGACGACGGCAACGATATCTTTGGTGTTTTTGGCGCCAAACGTTGCCATGGCCATGCCGACGATTTTTTCGACCGAGCGTTTGCCCAGTTGCCGTTTGATGCCTTTTTCCAATTTGGGCAAGTAGGGGTGAGCCCAATTGAAACCTGCATGAACCATCAATTTGGTGTGCAGAAAGCAGCTCAATAAATCTGCGGGTGACAGTTCCGAAAGATTCTTTGCAACGCGAAGTCTGCGACGGCTCTTTAAAACCTCTATAAGTTCGCTGCGCCAAGCCATGTAGTTGCCGAAGCGCTCCAACCCCAGCCTGTCGATGCGCACGTCTTCTAAAACGTTTAACAAGACTTTGGCAAACGACTTGTCCGGGTAAATCTTCACGCACTCCATGTCGGTTTCCAAGACATGCATCACTTCATGAATGCCGTGCCCTAAAACGATCACTTCGTAGTCTTCGTCGTTGACGTCGACGTTACCCAACCAGATGGTTTTTCCGTCGGTGCAAGGCGAATGCGCATATTCGACATTGGCGTTGTGTTTGTGCGTCAAAAATCGCAAAAAGCTTGCCATGTAATTCAGGCGGACCTGAGGACTTATATCGTGCGTACGATAAAAAGCGGGGATCTGAAACTCTGAGAAATTGGGGGCGGGGCGAACGGCTGCTTCTGGCATTTCAAAAACTCTCTCAAAAACCAACGGGGATGCGCGCTGAAGTCTTGCCCGTTGATGCTTGGCTAAATAACTGATACCGAATTTATAAACGAAGTCTTGTAGAAAATCAAGACTGGATCAAAGATTTTTATTTATTACAAACATTGATCCTTTACTGTTTTTGTCATGAAAATAATGCGCAAAACTAGTTCAAACGGATAGATATTCCGCAACATTGAGGAATGATGGCCTATCTGTTGTACTCTGACAACCAAAGACTACTAATTTAGTATGCTAAGAAAAATATGAGTGACCTTCGATTTGATGGTTTTGGCGATGACTATGCATAATTCCGAACGATGCGTTACGAATAAGGCGTATCACTACCAATACATTTGAGTCCTGCCCAGGTGCGGACAATTGTTTTCATAATGGCCCCTTGGGCCGGGAGAATTAAATGAAAAAGACTTTGACTGCTGTTGCTGTTCTCGGCACCCTCGCTGGTTCCGCAGTTGCCGCCGACGTGACTTTGTACGGTATCGTGGATACCGGTTTGGTTTATGCACACGTTGATCCTGACTTCGCCGCTTCCTACGATTCCTTCTACATGGACTCCGGCATTCAATCCGGCTCGCGCTTCGGCTTGAAGGGTGTTGAAGAAATCGGCAACGGCCTCAAGGTCGGTTTCGTTCTCGAAAACGGCTTTTACTCCGACACCGGTGCTGACAAGGGCGTGTTCTTCGATCGTGAAGCCAGCCTCTTTGTGGAAGGTGCTTTCGGTAAGTTGGGTTTCGGTCGCATGGGTTCGGCTAACTCCGGTCTTTCCAGCTGGTCCAAGGTCGGTGTCATCAGCGCTTTCGGCACGTCTTTCACCGATTTGAGCGCACAGGCCGGTAACAGCTTCTCCTTGGCCGGTGCTTGGGACAACATGATTTCCTACGAAACGCCGAAGTTTGCCGGTTTGACCTTCTTTGCTCAGTATGCCATGGGGCAGGCTGCCGCAAATCATGCAACGGGTGACGATACTGCCGTTGAAAACGAATCCACGAGCGATCGCTACTACATCGCCGGTTTGACGTATGCCAACGGTCCGGCCACTGCGTACTTTGCCGTTGACTCCGTGAACTATCGTTCTTTCGGTGCTAAGAACCCCATGGCCAATGCTACCATCGACGACAGCTTGACCGTGACTTTGGGCGGCAACTGGGACTTTGAAGTTGCCAAGGTCTTCTTCGGTGCACAGTACTTTGATGAAGTGCGCTTGAGCTCCATCGGCGGTTTGACCAACGTCGCAGTGGGTAAGGATGTTATTAGTGGCGCTAATACCAAGGGTAACTCGCTTAAGCTCGAAGGTTACAGCGTGAGCTTGAGCAGTGCCGTTCCGATGTTGGGCGGCGCTTTCTTGGCCGGTGCCAGCTATATTGATGCCGACTTTGCCGACAGCCTCAAGAATGCCGGTTTTGCGGACTCCAGCTTCAAGCGTTACGTTGTCTCTGCCGGCTATGCCTATCCGTTTAGCAAGCGCACCAACATCTACGCTGCCGCAACCTGGATGCAGGATCAGCTCAAGAACGTTCCGACCTATGCCCCCAAGGTTAAACCCGAAGCCTACGCCGCTTTGGTGGGCCTGCGTCACACCTTCTAATC
>CALKKK010000126.1 GCA_937995395.1 uncultured Sutterella sp.
TTCGGCTTGCGTGAGTTTTCTGTCCATCTTCCCATGAATCCTTGTGTTTCGTAAACGGATTTTCCGAGAGTATACGCTTTGCAACGAACAAAATCAGACATTTTGTCTGAAAACGTTTAATTTGAGAAACAACTTTTCCAAAATCGACAGGTCATCACGGAAATGCAACCTCCGTTTTGAAGTTTGCGTGCTCGTCTGTTTCGATCTAGGAGAAAGTTATGTCGAAGGAAAAAGTGGAATTTTTAATCGCGGTGATCATTTCGCTCAGTTTGCTGTGGATGGTTTTCGGAGGCGGCGGTCCCAAGCATTAAGACGCGCGCAAAACAAATGAGGGCACCGCGATCGTGCCCTCAAAAATCGTTTTACTTGCCGGTTTTCTTTCGCTTGGCGCCGTCTTGACGAAGCTTTTGCGTCAAAGCATCGAATTCTTGTCGCATTTCCTTGTCGTAGAAGGCATCCAACTGCGGCGGCTCAAACTCAAAGATGCTCAAAAGGTCTTTTTCGCTTGACTTGATCACGTCAATCAACTCGGCCCCGACCTTGACGGTTCTGAAGGTGTTGCGGGCAAGCTCAAAATTGAGCTTCATATCTTTGAGCAACACTGCCAGACGCTCTTTGCGTGCACGCAAGTGATCGGCATAGAGATCGGCCAACTCGATCGTGCGGGCATTGATGTCGATATTGTTGATGGCAATGGCGCTGCGCTCGGGTGACTTTTGATGAATCTCGTCGGCAGCGAGCATCTGATTGTTGGCTTCGTTGATGATGTCCGAAATACGATAGAGATAATCGTCGTCGATCACGTCAATGGCGCGTGCAATCGCCGTGATATAGACGCGATAGCTCATCATCAAAAAGCCCGTGTAGGACTTCACCTGTTCGGGGCCGGCATCGGGACTTGCCAAAAGCTCTGCCAACTGCTTTTCAATGGCCTTGATGTTTTCGGCAACGGCCATGACCTGCGCCAACTGCGTGCCTTCGGCCGTGTAAAGCAACCCGTCGATTTGTTCGGGCGTCATCACGATGCCGTCTTGGGCGAGTTTCGCAAGCGTTTCGGTTTTGAGCGTCTCGATCTTGGCGTTGTCGGCTTCGATGGCCTTTTTTTCACGGGCAATGCGGCGCTCCAGCCAGGTGCGGGTGCGCTTTAAGGGCATCAGGGAAGTGGAGGGCGCAGAAATCGTGGCCAATTTCCAAGCATTAATCTGTTCGCGGCGCTCGGTTACGCGATCCTGAATCTTTTGCACCTGATCGATCAAGCGCAACACGTCGGAGTGCATGAATTCCTTTAAGCAATCGTCGACGATGCGCTGAATCTGCGCATCGCGAAACGTGATCACTTCCAAGAACGTGCGATCGGCATCCAACCCCTCGTCTTGGTGCTTTTCCATATAGCTCACCCCCTCGGAAAGTTTCGGCGAAACGGCTTTCCAAAAGGCGGCAAAAGTCTTGGTCGCAAGGGTATGCGACGCAACAAGCACAACGGCTTCAACAACAGCTTTGGTGACGAAGGATTTCATGGGGTCAATGCTAACAGAGTGTGTCCGTTATTATGTCGCAAAAATCTTAGAAAAACCTGACTCGGATCTCAAAAAACCGAGAACGGGCAGCCGATCAAAGTTCTCCCTCGGGCCAATCGGCCGGTGCCTTGGAAATCGTCATTTCGCAAGCCCGACAATCAAAGCGTGCCACGAGTCTCTCGCCCTTGTCGTCAACCAAGAGGAGCGGCAAGGGTTTGAGATGCCCTCCATTGGCTTTCTTAAAGGCTTCCTTGGCTTCGGGCGACCCTTTGACCGTCTTGGGACACAGCCCCAATGTGTGGCGAATGCAGTGGCGGCAGCGCATGAGTTCCACGTGCGTCAAATCGATCGTTTGACCGGCAATCTCAAAAGCGGCCGGCGGCAGTTCAATCCCCAAGTCTTTAAAGAAGTCGCGCGCCTTGGCATTGGCACAATTAAGCGTAAAGTCCAACTTCTCGGGCTTTTGGTCGCGGTAGGGCGACTCAAAGCTCTGAGCTTGAAGTCGACCGAAGCGCACGTGGTTGGCGGAAATCTCCTCAGAGAGTTTTTCCAACACTTCGCGGCGCAATTTCTTTAAGACCGACACCGGAATAAAGGGCGACACAACGGCACCGAACTCAAAGTCGATGGCGACAACCTTAAAGTCGGTGTCGCCCGTCTGGCGCAGTGCCGTTTCGATGCCCGAAATCACTTTGCCGGCGTCTTTGGCCGGGCTTGCCACAAACGGGATTTGAGCAGCAACGCATGTTTGCGTTTGCACTTCGGTGGCAAGTAGCGAAAGGAACTCATTTCCGATAACAAGTTTTAAGTCCACATCCATCGTGCGCGCCGAGGTTTTGCCTTCGAGCATCTTGGCAAACAGACGATCTTTGTTGCGCGTCAATACCGCTCCCACCTTGAGCCCGGCGTGACGATTCAAGGGTTCGTGCAGGAAAAAGCGCGTTTTGACCTTGGAAACGACTTCAGCACGATTGACGTTTAAGCCTTTGAGTTCTTCGGCGTCGTCCAAATAGGTCAAGCCGTCGCCGTTGGCAATGGCAATTTTGGTGGCAATATCGATGGATTGCGGCGTCTTGCGGTTGATCGCAACAACCTTGCCGATGACTTCGCCCGTACTTTTGGGCGTGTCCAAGTTGGCAATGACCTTTTGGCGGCCGTTGACAAAGTAGTCGGTCTTGGAGCGATGAAATGTCTTGGCCGGATCGGGCGTAAAGTTAAATTCAGTGTGTCCCAAAGAGGAGGCAACGTAATCTGCACCGGCCTCGCTTTCCAAGAACGCGTCGATTTTCTTGCGATAGTAGGCCGTGATGTTTTTGACGTAATCAACGTCCTTGAGTCGCCCTTCGATTTTAAAACTTGAAACGCCGGCAGCAATCAGTTGCTCCAAGTTGGCGCTTTGATCGTTGTCCTTTAAACTCAGGACATGCTTGCGATGCGCGATTTCTCGTCCGAAGGCATCGAACACGTCGTAGGGCAGGCGACAGGGTTGCGCACAAGCGCCTCGATTGGCAGAGCGCCCGCATTGCGAGCAAGACAAATAGCAGCGCCCCGAATAGCTCACGCACAAAGCACCGTGCACGAAAAATTCGATGCGAGCGCGCGGCATGGCCATGCGGCAGGCTTTGATTTCATCCAACGTCAATTCACGTGCAAGAACCACCTGCGCAAAACCCAAGGCATCCAACATGGCAGCTTTTTGCGGCGTACGGATGTCGCACTGGGTGGACGCATGAATTTCAATGGGCGGAAGGTCTGCTTTCAGTAACCCCATATCTTGCAGAATCAATGCATCGACCCCGGCTTCGTAGGCACGGTGAGCCAGTTTGACAGCGTCCTCGAACTCATTGTCATAAATGAGGGTGTTGAGCGCCATAAACACTTTGGCATGAAAGCGATGCGCGTAGCTTGTGAGCCGTTCGATATCTTCCAAAGAGTTGCCTGCCGAACTTCTGGCGCCGAAACCGGGCCCGCCGATATACACGGCATCAGCGCCGTGCGAAATGGCTGCCATCCCGACGGTGATGTCGCGGGCAGGGGCTAAGAGTTCAAGTTGGTGAAGACGATCAGGCATGGGGAAATCAAGAGTGGGGTTCGTTTGGGTGACAATCCTACCGAAAATCGGGTGCAAAAGTTTTCGATTTTGCTAAAACACAGTCGAAATCGAAGGAAAACGGGAATCGATTGTTCGACTCCCGCTTTCTGTCATGCGTTTTGTGTGCGCTTAATTCTTCGGGCTCTTAGCACTCGGAATCAAAGAAACCGTGGGCTTCACACACTTTTCAATCGCGAGGTACTTCGCAAGTTCCTCGTCTCCGGCCTTGGCAGCAGCGTCTGCAGGCGACTGGTTCTTGTCGTTACAAAGGTCGCGATAGGCGCCGGCCTTCAACAACTGCATCACCACCTTGCGAGAAGGTTTTCTGGCAGCCATATATAGCGGCGTGACGCCTGCCGAAGTCTGCACGTTCACGCGCGCGCCTTTTTCCAAAAGGATTGCCACGATCGCATCATGACCTTCGGTGGCGGCATAGTGCAAAGGGGTCCAACCGCCCACGCGATTGACGGTGGCGCCCTTGGCGAGCAATTCGTTTAAAAGCGTGATGTTGCCTTTAAAGGCCGCCAACATCAAAGCGGTTTCACCGTATTCGCTGGCCGTGTCGATATCCAAGCCCGGGGCATCGAGCAAAACGCGAATTACGCGTTCGCTGTCCATTCGGATGGCACGCACCAGTGCAGGATCGCCGTTTTTGACGATCGTATTGGGGCTTACGCCCTGCTGCAACATATAGCTCACCACGTCGGCACGGTCGCGATCAATGGCACCGGCAAAGTTCGCCCAGTTTTCTTCGGGGCCTGCCATTTTGACAGGGGCATCGGCAGACGCCACGACGGGCACGCCCGTGTTCAAAACCAAATCGGCGTCTTGGGTCGCGGGCGCCGAAGCGCAGCCCGACAAAAGACCGATTGCGGCGGCACTCATTAAGAAAAGGGGAGTTTTCACAAATTTCAACATGGCTCTCAAATCCTAAAAAATCTTTTCGCAGTTTCGGTCGTGATGCGAGCAACTTCTTGCGCATCCATTTCGTGAATTGCCGCCAAAGTGTGCGCCACGGCGCCGACATAAGCCGGTTCGTTTCTCTTGCCTCTAAAAGGCACGGGCGCCATATAGGGGCAATCCGTTTCAATCATCACGCGGTCAAAGGGCAAGGTTTTTGCAACATCGCGCAAATCTTGGGCATTTTTAAAGGTTAAAACCCCGGTAAAGGAAACGAGGCCTCCGATATCGACGGCACGCTTGGCGGTCTCAGTATCGCCCCCATAGCAGTGCATCACAAAACCGATGTCACCTGCTTTGTGTTTTTCCAAAATATCGACGGCGTCCTTTTCCGACTCTCTGGCATGAATGACCAAGGGTTTGTTCAGCGTTTTGGCTGCTTCAATATGGCGAACGAAACGCTCCTTTTGCCAGGTCAAGTCGCCCTTGCACCAATGGTAGTCAAGCCCCGTTTCACCCACCGCCACGATTTCGGGCTGTGCGCAAAAACCAATAATTTCGTCGGTGGTCACTTCCGTGACGTTTTCATACTCGGGGTGAAGCGCCCAAGCGCCGTAAAGGTAACCCGGGTATTGTCGCACGAGTTCCAAAAGCGGCGTTTGCTCGATGACTTCGCAACCTAAAACCAACGCGCCCACAAGCCCCGCATCTTTCATGCGTTGCACCGTTTCGGCACGATCGCCCTCAAACTCGCGACTGTTGATATGGCAGTGCGAGTCAAATAGGGGCGATAGGGGTTCGATCGTCTTTGCCATGACTTTTAGGCACCGTGACCGATATAAAGTTCTTCGATTTCAGAGGCAAAACGCTCTGCAATCTGACGGCGACGCAACTTCATCGTGGTAGTTAAAAGCCCGTTTTCCACCGTCCAGCTTTCCGGCACCACGGCAACGTTTCTCGGTTGCCCGTAGCGCGGGAAGTCCTTGGTGGCGGTACGAATGCGCTTGATGATGGCGTTACGCACCTGACGGCATCCCATGGTGGAGGGGTCATAAGGATCGAGCTGCAAGTCTTTGCAAAGCGCGCGCCAGCGTTCTTGATTGACCACGACCAAAGCGGCGATGTAGGGGCGATTTTCACCTACGACCATTACCTGATCGAAGAGCTTGTCTTCTTGGATGGCAAATTCAAGGTCGACGGGGCTTACTTTTTCGCCCACGCTTGTGACAATAATTTCCTTGATGCGGCCCTTGATGCGAATACGGCCGCCGTCGGACATGTCGGCCTGATCGCCCGTCTTGAGCCACCCGTCTTCGGTAAACGTGCGAGCGGTATCTTCCGGTCGACCCCAATAGCCCTTCATCACCTGAGGCCCCGTGACTTGCAATTCGTCGTTTTCACCGATGCGCGCATCAATACCGGGCAACGGACGCCCCACGGTCAAGGGATGGTTGCCCTTTTCTTCGGACAGAGAAATCACCGGAGAGCTTTCGGTCAAACCGTAACCCTGGCGCAACGGCACGCCCATGCCGCAGAAGAATTTCGCCACGGAATAGTTTAAGGCGGCGCCACCCGCAAAGAGCATGCGCACGCGCGTGCCGAACACGCTTTGAATGGGACGCGCAATCTTGCGCTCCAAGTAACCGGCGACAAACAAATCCAAACATTCGCGCGCGGAGTGTTCGACCGGCAGGTCATTAACCTTGCAGAACTTTCTCCAACCCACTTCCTGCGCCCAGTCGAAGAAATACCCCTTTTTCTTGGGCATCTTGCGACGCAATTCCATGAGCTGATTGTGAATCCGTTCAAAAACGCGCGGCACTGAGCACATGATGGTGGGGTTCACGGCTCGAAGATCGTCGGTTAACTGACCCACCCCGCGAGAAAACGCCAAAGAGGCACCCGTGGCGGTAGCCATGTAGTAGCTCGCCGTACGTTCAAAGGTGTGCGACAACGGCAAAAACGACAAATACACGTCGTTTTCGTCCACATTCATATAGCGATGCATCTGCTGCACGTTACTCACGACATTGCGGTGCGTGAGCATCACGCCCTTGGGACGCCCCGTGGTGCCCGAGGTGTAAACCAAGGCGGCCAAATCGCCGGGCTTGGGACCGGCGGGCAAAACGTCGACGTCGTTACCCGTAGCCAACCAATCTTCGGTGCCGCAGTAGGGGATGTGGTCTTGGCTGATGCCCGTTTCGGATTCGTGCGTCAAAACGACCTGCTTTAAGTGGGGAAGTTCAACGCCGCAGGTGGCCAAAGAATTCCAGCGAGCATAGTTAACCGTCACCAGGAATTCGGCTTGGCTGTCGTTCAAAATAAAGCAGGACGACCCGGCCGTATCGATGGCGTGCAAAGGCACGGGCACAAGGCCGTTAGCCAAAGCTGCTTGGTCAAAGGTGAGCGCTTCCAAAGAGTTGGGCAAAAGCATGGCCACGCGTGCGCCGTGGGCCAACCCCATCTTGGCAAAGGCTTTGCGCCAGCGAATCACGCTTTCGGAAAACTCGCGCCAAGTCGTTGTCACCCACGTATTGGTACGGTGTTCGTACCAGCGGTAGGCTTCGCGGTCTGCATAAATGCGAGCGGTGCGATCTAAAAGTTCGGGTAATACGGTAAATTCGTCGATAAAGCGCGACAACTGAGTCACCTTTGCACAAATGAAAATCAATCCCGAGATTTTACCTTGAAGCCTTCAGGCTTAGGGACTCTTGAGAACGCCAATTTGCGACAAAGTGTAGTTTGCCGACGATCTTTGCCTTTGCGAAATGACAAATCAGAAAAAGTGGTTGAGCCACTTGTTGGTGATGACCAATTTGGGAAGACCGTCTTCACCCAATTCCACCCAGCCGCGGCGTTTCGGGTTCGTGCTTTGCATGTCCCAATCGGGCAAAACCGTGCGAGTGATGCCGTCAAAGGTGTGCACGCCCGGTCGGTGCGTGTGTCCGTGAATGACTTGCGTGACGTCGTACTTGCGGCAATCGGCGGCAATGGCCGATTCCACCACATCCATCTCTTCCAAGGTTTTGGCCTTTTTGTCGCTTTGAGACTGCGCGCGCGCTTTTTTGGCGTATTCGATGCGCTCGGCAACGGTCATTTCCAGGCCTTGGCGCTGAAACTCGGGGTCTCGCACCTGAGCGCGAAACGCTTGGTACTCGGTATCGAGCAGACACCATTCGTCGCCGTGGGATAAAAGAATTCGGTCTTTGGGCGTTTCAATCACGACCTGGGGCTTTAAAAGCGTGGCACCGCAATGGCGGGCAAAGTCTTCGCCCAACAGAAAATCGCGATTTCCCTGCATCATGTAAATGCGATGACCTTTGGACGCATAACGACGCAGCTCCTTGGCTACGGGCTCTGCGGGCTTGGCGCCGTCGTCTCCGATCCAATACTCGAAGAAGTCTCCGAGAATAAAAAGTTCCTTGTAGTCGCGCGCCTTGGTTCTTAAAAACCAAAAGAAGCACAACAACGTTTTCATCTTCTTGCCGGTCAAGTGCAAGTCGGCAATGAAAATCGGTTTTTCAACGGCGGCAATCGTGGCAGTGCCGCTTAAAGCAGGAACTTTCAACATGGGTAAAAATTGAGACCTAGATCATTGTTGAGGGGCTATTGTGGCAGATTTGTTAGCTTTTGCAAAGCAAAGGCAACACTTGGCAAAAAGAGGAGACAAGTCTCAGGAAACGCACTAAGATACACGTCAACACAGGTCGTGGCGCGACGCAAAACATGCCCTCAAGGGGCGGTTTTGCATTGCACACACTTTCTCTTGAGTCGATGTTTTCTTAACTATCCTCGGGAGAGATTCCATGACCCACACCGCATCGCAAGTTCTGCGCTTTCATCTTTCAGACCGACTTTTCCACGCCTTGCACGCACTCCTTTGGTTTGCTTTAATGGCAAGCGCGATGTACGCGGGCGGCCTGCGGCATGCGGGCAACGAAGTCGCTTACGAAACGGCAATCGGCATTCACATCGGTCTGGGTGCAGGCTATGTCGCTGCTTTTATCATTTACGTCGCCATGGCGCCTGACCGTATGGCGCGTTTCTTCAAAGAACTTTTCCGAAGCGATCGCAATTGCTTTGCATGGTTTCGAAATTTCGGCAACTACCCGAAGCGCTTTCTGGGCATTCAAATCGGACCGAAAGAGGTCGCGGCCCAAGGGCGCTATAACGGAGGCCAGCGCGTGACGTACGCTCTATTTGCCGTGGCGGCCTTTGCGCTCATCGTTTCCGGCATTGCGTTGATGGGGCTGCGAGAAACGAACGAAGCGATCTACCAAGTCGTTGCGCAAATGCACCGCGGCATTGCTCTTCTGACGACGCTGGTGGTCGTGATCGGTCATATCCCGATGGCGCTCGTGAGCCCCGCCATGCGCAAAGCCATTGCACCTTGGGGTAACGGTCGATTGACGCTGGAAGATGCAAAAGAACACTCGCCCCTTTGGGTAGACAACGACCTGACGGTCAGCACAAAGAACGTTGCTTTACTCGAAGAAAAGAGAATTGTTGCGCCGCGTCGATAACGAGAGGGCAGCTTGAAAGAAAACGCGCTTGTCGAAACGGTATCGGCAAGCGCGTTGATTTAGTCAGTTAAAAGACGAGCATTACTGGTCGTGATTTTCCTTACCGGACTTCTTCGGAGGCGTATAACCTTCGGGGGCAACCAAAGCGGTGTCAAACGCCGTGATGCGATCTTTGCCCAGATACGTGTAGAGCCACATATCGTAGACGGCGCCCGGGAGCATAAATTTCGTCAAGTCCTTGGCCTTGAACTGGAGCACCAAGTCGGCCTTGCCGTCCTTGTTGAAGTCGACCGTCTTCGTGGACACGGGCTGGGCCAACTGGCTCATCGTCACGGTCGTCGTGACGGATGCGCGGCCGGCACCGGCGTAGGTGCGCTTCAGATCAACCTTGGTGGCGTCAAGCTTGGCGTCCGACAGAAGCACCACGTCGACCTTGTCTTCGCTCTTGGGATTGACGACGTCGGCCAAAACCACAATCTTGTGCGGCATCAATTCGTTAACGCGCGTCTGAGCAAAACCCGTAGCGGCTTCGAAGCTTTCGACGTTAAAGGCGTGCAAATAAGCAGCAGCCTTTTCGTTGGAAACCTTGGTCAATTCCTTGGCCATGGCAGCAACCTCGGCAGCTTTCTTTTCCCAGGTCTTTTCGAAACCGGCCAAGAGCTTGGTGTTGTTCTTCAGCTCTTCGCGCTTGAATTCCAAGGCGTTGGCCATTTCAACGGAGGTAAAGACCGGCCAGTCGGGGCTGAAACTAAAGAGCGGTGCCGTACCCTTGAAATGCTCGGCCGTGGCTTGAGCAGCATTCAGGAAGCCTGCATTTTCAGCCTGCTTGGCCAGCGGGAAGAAGGGCACGTAAGGCGTTTCGCAGGGGCGAGCCAAGGAGCGATAGCCTTCGATCAACATCGGGTTGTCGTTCATGACCCAGACACCGGACTCGTGCGTCGTGGGACGGCAAAGGCCGATGCCCTTAAAGTGATACCAGCCCGGATCGGCGCCGATCGTCTTTTCGTGGGTGCGCAGCAAGTCCTTGACTTCTTCGACACCGAACTTCTTCGGGTTAACGGCGCTATACGGGAACTTTTCGGGATCCGTGATGTTCTGGCCGAGAATCTTCTGCCAAGCCAAGTTGTTGCGAGACTGGTTGTATTCGGCAGCACGGCGCTCTGCCGGTGCCACAGCCACACGGTAGTTGAAGTCCTTATAGACGCCCGGCGTTGCGGGTTTGTAGCGACCGTTCTTGATGGCGCGCTCGATCATGCCCGGAGCCAAAATGACGTTTTCGGTGTCGGTGGCGTCGAGCTTATCCATCATGAAGTTGTTGGGGATGTAAACGATTTCGTTATCCTTAACGCGGCGAGCTGCCCACGTGTTGCCCTGGTGGATAGCGATCTGCCAAGCTTCTTTACTGTCGGCAACCGTGTAGGTACGGCCTTCGGAGAAGTAGCCGTATTTGCCCAGAAGATCGATGGCGATATCAATGGCGTGTTTGGCGCTCGTAGCGCGTTCGGCCATCAAACGACGGATGCCGTAGCCGATGCCGCCGTCTTTGGTCGGCATGATATCGTCCTCATAGATGCCCGTGCAGGCATTGGAGACGATCACCACACCGTTTTCGTTGACGAACCCGTCGGAGAAGCTCGCGCCGTTGGGATCAAACGTTTGAGACCAGTAGAAACCGAACGTCTTTTCGACCTGAGGAATCTTGGCTGCCGTGGGCTCATAGGTAATCATTTCGCCCTTGGCGTGCGTTGCTGCCGGCACCCAGTACTGGGCAGAGAGAATGCGACCGCCGTTGTCTTCGTTGTGGCCGACGATAATGGAACCCGTCTTGCTGACATCTTTGCCGACAATCACGGTGGAGCAGCCCATGGCGTTCATGGTCATGGATGCAACAGCCAAACCGATGGCAACGGAAAGTGCCTTAATTTTGAGTGACATAGGGTTTTCTTCCTTTGAGTGGTGTATTCGGCGTTTTTGCTTAACGCCGAGGAAAGACGACATCGAAGTTTGTATTGAACAGCCGACAAAATAGGGTGTCGCAATACCATTTTATGCCTAGCATTAAGGTATTTGTCCTAGGGTAAACGATCTAGGCTTGTAACGAAGTAAGAAAGGAAGTAACGAGAAGGAAACAGTTATCGGATGTCCTGAATGCGGCTATCATCGGCGGATGAAATAAAAAAGGATGATGAAAGATGGTTATTTTGCTCACCGGCGCATCGCACACCGGAAAAACTCTGTTGGCGCAACAGCTTCTCGAGCGCTTGCACTATCCGACGCTATCCATTGATTTGCTCAAAATGGGGCTGATTCGCAGTGGTCAAACCACTTTGACGCCCGAAGACGACGAGGCGCTCGAAGATTACTTGTGGCCGACCGTGCGCGAGATGATCCGCACCGCCATCGAGAACGGGCAGCATCTGGTCGTGGAGGGCGGCTACATTCCCGTCGATTGGCAGGCATCGTTTACGGAAAGCGAAATCGAGCACATTCGTTTTCACTGTTTGGTCATGTCTGAGGACTATATCAGAGAGCACTTTGACGATATTCGGCAGCACGCCGACGCGATCGAAAAGCGCCTCGACGACTCGGGGCTCACCGTGGAAAGCGTGCTCGAAGACAACGCGCACTATTTGGCGTTGTGCCGAAAGTTCGGGGTCGAGCCTTTGATGATCGAAGGCAGTTATTCGACGCAGAGGATGGTCGAACGAATTTGTACAACGCTGTAAAAAAAATAAGATGGAGCTAAAACGGGCTTCACCCGCTATCATGTAGAAGGCAGA
>CALKKK010000127.1 GCA_937995395.1 uncultured Sutterella sp.
AAATCGGCCTGCGTACGAACATCCGCAATCCACGAAACCTCCACCTCGGTCTTGCGAGCGTAGCGACCGGTTTTCATATCGGCCATCGAAGCCAGCAAGTCACGGGCAAAGGCATTGGCTTCGGCATCGTCAGAGAGCTTTACTGCTGTTATTATTTTTCCAAAATCCTTTTGATGATTTTCGAATCATTCCTTGTTTGACGTGCATTATCTCCCAAAAACAAAATGTCGCACCAAAGGATCAAAATTGAAATTTTTTCGGTCGCTTTGATCCTTCCAAAGTACTGTAAATGCTGATACGCTCACCGCTCTACAAATTTTGTTTTGGGTTCTAAAGCCATGCATTTTGATTTCATCGCTTTTGTGTCGCGTCCCGACGTTTTTGCCGGGATCATCGTTTTTTTAGCCGGCTGCGCTTTCTTGGCCGTCAGTCTTTTGATTGTTCTATTAAGAAATAGCGGCAATCAAGAGTTGGAAAACCGCTTCAAGCTCGAAAAGCTGATCGAGGCTTTTCAATCGGCAACGACGCACACCGGTAGCCAAGTCGACTCTTTGCGTCGCGACATCCTGACGATTACGTCAGAAATGAATAACACGCAGTCGACGCATTTCACGAATTTCCTAAATATCATCAACGGCAATGCGGATACGCAAAACAACACATTATCGCGTATGCAAGAAGCGCTCTTAAAGCAACTTCAGTCGCAAACGGAAACGAGCGACAAGCGCTTGGAAAGCCTGACGACAAGCGTCTCGACCACCGTTTCCGAAATGAATAAGACCGTGCGAGCCGAGCTTGATTCGATTCGCAACAATAACAACAAGGCCTTGGATGGCATGCGAGAAACGATTGAAGAAAAGTTGCACGCCGCCATCACAGAGCGCGTCACCGAAAGCTTCAAAACAGTGGAAAGCCAATTGCGAGCGCTTCATCAGGGCTTGGGCGAAATGCGCGAAATGCAGCAAAACGTCGACGGCCTCAGACGTGTTCTGACCAACGTCAAAACTCGCGGCACGTTCGGCGAAGTGCAGTTGAGCATGATTTTGAAAGACATCCTGACGCCGGCGCAATACGCCGAAAACATCTCGACGCGCCCGCACTCGACCGAGCGCGTGGAATTTGCCATTCGTTTGCCCGGCCCCGATGATCAGGGGCAGGTGTGGTTGCCCATTGACGCAAAATTCCCGATGGAAGACTACGAGCGTTTAATGCTCGCCAGCGAAAAGGCCGATGCGCAAATGCAAGATGAAAGCCTAAAGGCTCTTCAAGCGCGCATTTTGTTCGAAGCCAAAAAGATTCACAGCAAATATGTCGAAGTGCCTTACACGACCGAATTTGCCGTGATGTATCTGCCCACCGAAGGACTTTGGAGCGAAGTGATCAAGATTCCGGGCTTGGTCGATCGCGTTCAGCGCGAGTTTCACATTGCGATTGCAGGTCCTACGATTTTGACGGCACTGCTCAACAGTTTGCAAATGGGCTTTAAGACCCTGGCTATTGAAAAGCAAAGCGCCGAAGTCTGGAAACTGTTGGGTGAAGTCAAGGCCGAATTCGAAAAGTTCAATTCCGTCATCGACTCTTTGGAAAAGAAGGTAGAAGGGGTGAGAACAACTGTGAACGCCGTTAAAACTCGTACCAATGTAATGACACGAAAACTCAAAAGCGTGGAGGCGGGTGACGCCGTTTTGGCAGCCGATTCCAAGGCCGATTGGCCGAGTCTCGACGATCACGCGTAAAGTTTGCAACACAAAAAGTCAGGCCTCAAGACGCCCGAAGCTGCGAAAGCTCGGGCGTCTTGGCTAAAATCCATTGTTTCGAACGCATTTTTTTTAAATTTTTCCAGCGGCTATGACGAAAAAAACGACGCATGACAACTCGCCCGACCTGTTCGGCGATATGACTGAAACGCAGCAAGACGAAACTGTCCAAAATCAAAAGAAAGTCGATGACTCGGCTCAACCGCAGACGCCTGCTGCCGAGTCCGTTTCCGAAGAAACCAGTGCAGACGATACGCCGGTTAACGAAGAGTCTGAAGACGGTGACGACGCCGATTTGCCCGATGTGTTAAAGGACGGAATGGACGCCGAAGACTCCGGCGAATTGACGTTGGCGCGTTATGCCGCTCGCGCTTACTTGGAATATGCGTTAAGCGTGGTGAAAAGCCGCGCTCTACCAGATGTTTTTGACGGTATGAAGCCCGTGCAGCGTCGCATCCTTTACTCTATGGATCGCATGCGTTTGGCGCCGCCTGCAAAGGCAGTGAAGTGCGCGCGCGTCGTGGGCGACGTTTTGGGTAAGTATCATCCGCATGGCGATCAGGCCGCTTATGACGCCATGGTGCGTATGGCGCAAGACTTTAGTCTGCGTTACCCCTTGGTGGACGGTCAGGGCAACTTCGGCTCGCGTGACGGCGACGGTCCTGCCGCCATGCGTTACACCGAAGCCAGACTCACCAAAATCGCCGAACTCGTTTTGGAAGAATTGGATAGCGGCGACGTGGACTTTGTTCCCAACTACGACGGGTCTTTTCAAGAACCCACGCAGTTGCCTGCCAAAATGCCCTTTGTGTTATTAAACGGCGCCAGTGGCATTGCTGTGGGTATGGCCACCGAAATTCCGTCACATAACCTCACCGAAGTAGGTGAGGCGGTGATTCATCTGTTGCGAAAACCTGAAGCAACGTTGGCCGATATTCTTGAAATCATTCCTGCGCCCGACTATCCGGGCGGCGGTCAGATTACGTCGACCAAGAGCGAAATTCGCCAGATCTATCAAACCGGTCGCGGTAGTTTGCGTGTGCGAGCCCGTTATCACTTCGAGGAATTGCAGCGCAATCAGTGGCAGTTGGTGGTCGACGAATTGCCTCCGGCAACCAACGCCGAAAAAGTGCTTACGCAAATCGAAGAAATCACCAATCCCAAGCCCAAGGCCGGTAAAAAGGCCTTGTCAGCGGATCAGCAGCAAACTAAGGCCGCAATGTTGGCGCTCCTTGACGGCGTGCGCAACGAATGCGACAAAGATACCAAGATGCGCCTGGTGTTCGAGCCCAAGAGCTCCAAGATCGACCGCGATACCTTTGTCAATGCGCTCTTGAGTCAAACCGATTTGGAATGCAATGCGCCGATGAATCTGGTGATGATCGGTACTGACGGCAAACCCAAGCAAAAGAATCTCTTGGAGATTTTGAACGAGTGGATCGAAGCGCGTAAAGCGACGGTGCGTCGTCGTACGCAGGCCCGACTCGAAAAAGTTAATTTGCGTCTGCATATTTTGGAAGGCCGCTCTTTGGCCATCGACAATATCGATCGCGTGATCGAAATCGTGCGCTTTGAAGAAAAGCCCAAGCCCGTGTTGATGGCCGAGTTCAATTTGTCCGACACACAGGCTGAAGATATTCTCGAATTGCGTTTGCGCCAGTTGGCCAATTTGGAATTCGAACGTATTCTGGCCGAAATGAAGAAGTTAAACGAAGAAAAGGCTGAACTCGAACGCATTTTGGGTGATGAAAAGGTTCTCAAAAACGTCATCGCCAAAGAAACCAAAGAAGCGATCAAGCTTTATGGCGACGAGCGTCGTACGTTGGTTGAAGAGGCCAAGCGCGCCACGATGGAACAACGTGTGGTGACCGAACCCGTGACGGTCGTCATTTCTAAGAAAGGCTTTGTGCGTTGCCGTACGGGACACGGTCACGATTGCAGCTTGATGAACTACAAGATCGGTGACGCGTACGCTACGTCGTTTGAATGCGAAAGCAGCGACCTGCTCATTGCCGTGGGTGACAACGGTCGTGTCTACTCCGTGCCGGTGAGTTTGTTGCCGCCGGCGCGCGGCGACGGTTTGCCCATTACGAGCTTTATCGAACTCGAAGCCGGTACCGATATCATCGGTTATGTAGCGGGCACAAAACAGAAAGTTATCTTTGCCACCTCGGCCGGTTTCGGCATGACCTGTACGGTGGAAAATCTGCGCGCCCGTGTTAAGACCGGCAAGGCTTTTGTTTTGATCGACAATCCCAAGGTCAAGATGCTGCCGCCCATTATGCTGACCGATAAGGAAACGTTGTTGGCCTGCGTGACTTCAGATGACAGAATGCTCGTCTTCCAATATAAAGAATTGAGAAAGTTACCCGACGGCGGCAAGGGCGTGACGCTCATGGAAATCAAACCCGGTCAAACTTTGGTCAAAGTTTTGCCATTGTCTCAAAAGGCAGTGCTTATCAAAGGTCAGGGTAGAACGACGACACGCGAAAAGATTTTGGTCAAGGGTGATTTCGAGCGCCACATCGGTAAGCGCTCCCGCGTGGGTCGCCAGCTTGACATTCGATTCAAGGCGCAAGATATCGAGCCTGTCGAGACGCCGGCCGACGAAGTTAACACGACCGACGAAGACAAGCAGCTCTTCTAACGGTTTGAAGTGAGGAAAAGCCAGTGGTAATCAAGAAAATTTTCGGTCTGTGCAAAAGCCTTTCGGCGCGCCTTTTGGTGACGACGGCTTTGTGGGTGACGTTTATGGTCTCTGCCATCGGCTACACGATGGGCTTGAGTTGGGAAATCGAGCGCTCGGCGCGCACCCAAAGCGTGGTGGCCTCGATGCCATCGGCTTTGTATCGCGCCAACGTCCTGGCCGATCCTCATTTTTCCGAAGCGGCTTTTGTCAATCAGTTGGAAGTCTTCGGCAAGGCACTCGAAGCCATCAAAGATCGCGAATCATGGGACTTTTTGGCTGACGATCTTGTGGGATTGGAGGTTTTTGATCGCGAATGGGAATACGTGATCAAGCCTTTGTTGATCGATGCGCGACTCAAATCCGAACCCATCGAAATGGGGCGTATCGAGCAATTCGCTGAAAAGTTAAATGCGCTACAAGATATCATTAAAGAAAAGCGAGAAAGCTTTCTCGATATCCAACGCCGACTTCAGGGATTGTTGATGACTTTGGCCGTGGGCAGCCTCTTTGCCATTATGTTCTTTTTGCTGCGCTGGGTCATTCGCCCGACCGAACAGCTCGATGCCGGCCTTCGACAGGTGCAGGAGGGCAAACTTTCCACGCGCATCAACCTGACGGGCTCGACCGAATTCGAAGCCATCAGCGAAGGCTTTAACGGCATGGCCGAACGTTTGCAGGATTTTGTCGAAAATCTCGAAGCCAAGGTTCAAGAAAAGACGATGGCCGTCGAAGAGAAAAACCGCAATCTTTCGCAGCTCTATGAGGTCACGAGCTTTTTCGGTCAGCAACACTCCGTGGACGAATTGTGCGAAGGCTTTACTTCGATTTTGATGCAATTTACTCAGGCCGATGCGTGCGCCGTCTTTTTATTCGGCTCCGACCGTCAAAAACTCGAATTGATTGCCAGCGACGATTTACCGCCCGAAGCTTTCACGCATCTGACGCGTCACCCGATTTCGGCTGAAGCTGTGGCGGCGTGCTTAAAAAGCGATCTGCCGCTTCGTATCACGCGCGATATGCCCGAAGATTTTTTGGCGGAACTTCGCACGACGGAGCGCAGCGAATTCAAAACGGCCTATATCTTCCATATTCGTAACGGCGGCAAGGATATGGGGCTCTTTGTTCTGTACTTCAAAAATGAAGAAACGCTGCCCGGCCAAACATATCGTCTTTATGAAAGCTTCGGCGCCAATTTAGGGAGCGCCGTCGACAACCTTCGCTTAATCGAGCGCGATCAACAATATGCTGTGGTGCAGGAACGTACCCTGATGGCTCAGGGCTTGCACGATTCCATTGCTCAGTCTTTGTCTTTTTTAAACCTTCAAGTGCAGCTCTTGGAAGACGGGCTTAGAAACAACGATCAGGCTTTGGTGGACGATACCGTGCGCCTGATCAAAGCCGGTGTACAAGAGTCGTACGAGGACGTGCGCGAACTGCTTTTAAACTTCCGTGAGCGCCTGCATAAAGAAAGCTTTGATGAAGGCATTGCCACAGTGATCGATCGCTTCGAATCGCAAACAGGGCTTAAGGTACGCTTGATCAATAAGGGTAATGGGTCGGAGTTGTCCGACAAGCAAAAATTGCAGGTGATTTTCATCATGCAGGAAGCCCTGGCCAACGTACGCAAGCATTCGCGCGCAACGCAAGTGGTGGTGTCGATTCGCAACGAGGATGACTTTGAGCTGTCGGTCTCGGATAACGGCGTCGGCATTGACGAAGACATTCTCAAAGAACGCAGCAAGCGTCACGTCGGGCTCAATATTATGAAAGAGCGCTCTTCGCGTATTGACGCTGCGGTGACGGTAGGCCCCGTGGATCCGGCTCTTTTTACAAGCGGCACTACCGTTCGTTTGTTGATTTCTGCCGAAACGCGCAAAGAAGCCCATTTGTAAGAGTAGGAGTGCATCCATGCGCTTTGTGGTGATTTATCCCTTATTGCTGCTTTTTATCGTATTTCGCGGAATATGGCCTGCGTTTGACTCGAAAAAAGTGCGTCTGTGGCTGATTGCTTCCTTGATTCCCGGCGCGCTTTTTCCGGCTGTAGTGCGTTTTATCGGGGGCTCGATGGTGGCGCCGGATTTACCGTACTGGGTCGTCATCGTCGGGCAATTCTGTCAGATGTATGTCTTTTGCTTGGGGGCAATTCTTGTTGCTCGCGAAGTCGTGAGCGTTCCTGCGCGTATTTTGGGTCTGCCTTTCCCGTGGTTGGGGCGCTGCACCAAGCTTACTGTGGCCATTTTTGCAGCGGCGATGTTGCTCGATGCCTACGGCGTTTGGACGGCGGCTTACGATATGACGGTCAAACGCGTCACCGTTGCCGTCAAAAACTTGCCCTCCGAGCTCGAAGGCTTGACCATCGCGCAATTGTCTGACATTCATGTTTCGAGTCTGGTACATCGAGATCGCGTACAAAAGATTGTCGACGCTACCAATGCATTAAATCCTGACGTCGTTTTGATCACAGGCGACTTTGTCGACGGCGAAGTGGACAAGCGCGGTCCCGATTTGCAGCCCTTGACCCAACTCAAAGCCCCCTTGGGCGTGTGGGGCGTATTGGGCAATCATGAGTACTATGTCGACTACGAAGGCTGGCGGACGTTCTTGCCGACACTCAATATCGGAATGCTTTATAACGCGCACACGGTCTTGACGAAAAACGGCGCAAGCTTTACAGTTGCGGGTCTTTTGGATCCGATGGCCGAGCGCTATGGATTGGAGTTGCCCGATTTGGATAAGGCGCTTGCCGGAGCTCCCAAGACCGATCTGACGATTCTTTT
This sequence comes from uncultured Sutterella sp., assembly GCA_937995395.1. Lineage (GTDB taxonomy): Bacteria > Pseudomonadota > Gammaproteobacteria > Burkholderiales > Burkholderiaceae_F > Duodenibacillus. The sequence continues at coordinate 7,224 of CALKKK010000127.1, forward strand.
GTCGCATCAACCCAAGTGGGCGCAAAAGTATGTAAACCAAGCGCAGTTGATGCTCTCGGGACACACGCACGGCGCGCAGGTTTGGCTCTTGCGCCCGGTGGTATCCGAACTCAATTCGGGGTTTGTTGAGGGGTTATACCCCGTGACGGATGACAAGACCGGCGCTAAACTTCAGCTTTATGTCAATCCCGGCATTGACGTTTGGAACGGATTTGTATTGAGAATCGGCACGCGAGGCGAGATCACGCTCTTGACGCTGACTCGCGAAAAATAAATAAAGGTTTGACCTCTATGCAAAATATAGCTTTGCTCGGCGCCACAGGCTCTATCGGCAGCAGCGCCCTGGATGTGATTTCTCGCTATCCCGATCGTTTTAACGTTCAGGCTCTGACCTGCGGCAGCAACTACAAGAAACTGGCCAATCTCGCCGCCGTCTGGCGTCCTGAAGTGGTGGCCATTGCCGACGAGTCGCTCTATAAGCCCTTGATGACCGAATTGGCCAACGCAGGCGTGACGACCGTGCGCGTGGAAGCCGGCAACGATGCCATGGCTGCTATTGCCGCCGACAGCGAAGTCGATACGGTGATTTCTGCCATTGTGGGGGCCGTAGGAGCCATTTCGACTTTTGCGGCCGTTGGCGCCGGCAAACGGACTTTGATTGCCAACAAGGAAAGTATTGTCTGCGGCGGCGATGTTCTGATGAATTTGGCCAAGGAAAAGGGCGCCACGATTTTGCCGGTCGACAGTGAACACAATGCCGTGTTTCAATGTTTGGAAAACGCGCCCGAAGAAGAGCGCGCCAAAGCCAAGGTCTGGTTGACGTGCTCGGGCGGACCTTTTCACGCCAAAAAAGACATCGATCTCAAAACAGTGACGCCTGTACAGGCTTTGGCGCATCCGACATGGAATATGGGTAAAAAGATTTCGATCGACTCGGCCACGTTGATGAATAAGGGGCTCGAAGTCATCGAAGCGCATCATCTTTTCAATAAATCGGCCGAACAAATCGGTGTGGTGATTCATCCGCAGTCTATCGTGCACTCCATGGTGGAATATGCCGACGGTGCCGTGATTGCGCTGTTGGGCAGTCCCGACATGCGCCTGCCCATTTCCTACTGCATGGGTTATCCGGAGCGTTTGGACGGAGAGGTAGAGACGCTTGACTTTGCCAAGGCCATGAATCTGACGTTCGAAGCGCCCGATATGGAGCGCTTCCCGCAGTTGGGCTTGGCGTTCGACGCGATTCGAGAGGGCGGAGTGGCGAGCATTGTTTTGAATGCCGCTAACGAAATCGGTGTCGAAGCGTTTTTGGAAGAAAAAATTGCCTTTACCGATATCGCCAAACTATGTACGGTCATGATGGGCAAGATTACGGGCGAAATGCCGCAGAACCTGGAAGACATTCTGGCTGTGGACGCCACGGTACGTGAAAAGTCGCGTGCTTGGGTGGCAAAGAAAGCCAAGTAAACATTGCTTCGAACCGACTGCAGCGCCGCAAGTTTCAGAGCCTGAATTGCGGCGTTTTTTGCGTGTGACCGGTACGCAGTATCCCGTATGCACGATAAGGGATTGATCTCCAAATGAGGTATCTGGGGTGTTTTTGAACCCTATATGTAGTGGTTTTCAAACGAAGAGAATACGTCTTTGGCATATAAGGGTAAATACTGAATTTCTCTAAATTGCCCGATCATCGGGGCAAGACGCAAGATTGTCGAATTTATCCGAAAACGAGGGTATTGCGCTTTGAAAACTCTTTCGTAGAATACACAAACCTTTGTGGAACACTCGGCAGCAAATACCTATATGGTGTGCCGGGTGTTTTTTCGCGAAAGAGTAGACCCAAGAAACCAATGAAAACAAGGGTTTGCGCGCGATCACTTCAGTCATTTACAGATATTGCGAGATCAACAGATGCTTAAGGTCGTTAAAAAAGACAACTCCATCGAAAAGTACGATGCCGAGAAGATCATTTCCGCTGTCAAGAAAGCGGCATTTCGTTGCGACAAGATCATTGACACCAACCACTTGGAACAGATCGCCGACGAAGTCCACAGCCGTTTGATGGCACGCGAATCCGTGACCGTGGCAGAGTTGCACGAGTTGGTGATTGCCGTGCTGGCCTTCTTGCAATACAAGGACGTGGCAGACGCCTACGCCGAATATCGCTACTACAAGCAGACCTATGCCAAGACGTTCGAACAGTTGCGTCAGGACGCCGACGACGTTTTGCGTTTGGGTGATCGTGAAAACGCCAACTTCGACAGCTCTTTGGTTTCCACTAAGGGCAGTCTTATCAAAGGCTACCTCACCAAGAGTCTGTATAAGCAGTTCTACCTTTCGGGGCGCGAAAAGGAATTGATCGAGCGCGGCGACATCTATATTCACGATTTGCGCGACATGATTCTGGGTTGTATCAACTGCTGCCTCTTTGACATCGGTCATGTCTTAAAGGGTGGCTTTGAAATGAGTAATGTGCAGTACTCCGAACCCAAGACGGTGTTAAGCGCCTTGCAGGTGATCGGCGACATTACGCTTGTGGCCACTGCTCAGCAGTTCGGGGGCTTTACCCTGGCTGAACTCGATAAAGTGTTGTTGCCTTACGCATTAAAGAGCGAACGCGCCGCATTGGAAAAGTACATTTCCATGGGTTTGGACGAAGACCGCGCATTGGAATTTGCCGGCAAAGATGTCGTGCGCGAACTCGAACAGGGCTTTCAGTCCTTGGAATTGAAATTGAATACCGTGCCTTGCAGTCGCGGCGACTTTGCATTTACGACGATTACCTTCGGTCAGTGGAAGGCCGACAAGTACGACGAACGCGAAAAGCGTTGGCTCTACATGATCGGCAAGATCATGCTTCAGGTGCGTCGCAACGGTCACGGCAAGGATCACAAGCCCGTGGTGTTCCCCAAGCTCGTGTTCCTCTACGACGAAAAGCAAATCGCAGCCGATCCGTTTAGCGCCGGTATTTTCGACGAAGCCGTCAAGACTTCCTCGCAGTGCATGTATCCCGATTACCTGTCTTTGTCGAGCGACTACGGCAGCGTCTCGGACATTTATCAGAAGTACGGCGCTATCACGTCTCCGATGGGCTGCCGTGCCTTCCTGTCGCTGTGGCGCAATGAAAAGGGCGAAGCCATCACGATCGGCCGTTGCAATATCGGCGCCGTGTCGTTGAACTTGCCCATCATCTTGCGTTTGACCCAGTTGCAGTATCCGGAAAACTGGCAGGAAAAGTTCTGGGACGTCTTGGACGATCGTTTGAATATCATTCGTTCGTTCTTGCGTAAGCGCTACGACATCGTGCGCAACCAGCGTTGCTCTTCCAACCCCTTGGCATTTACCCAGGGCGGCTTCTACGAAGGCACGAAGAGCCCCGATGACTACGTAGGCGACTTGGTGCGTTACATGACGGCATCCTTCGGTATCACCGCCATGGACGAAACGACCTTCTTGTGGACCGGCAAGCGCCTGGTCGACGAAGGCGGTCAGATTTCCGCCAAGATTTTGAAGCACTTGAAGGCCAAGCTCGAAGAATTCAAGAAGGAAGACGGTTACTTGTACGCCATTTACGGGACGCCCGCCGAAAGCTTGTGCGCCACCCAGGCACGTCAGTACGATCAGTTCTGCCATGCCCACGGCATTGATAACGTCTTTGCCCACAAAGAGCACTACAGCCCCGAATACTTCACAAACTCTTTCCATGTGAACGTGACGGAAGCCATCTCGCCCTTTGAAAAGCAGGACAAGGAATTCGAAGACTTCCACTTGTGCGAAGGCGGCCACATTCAGTACGTGCGTTTGGATAACCCTGAAAACTACGACGCCGTCAAGGCCATGATCGCTCGCGGCATGAAGAAGGGTTTCTATCAAGGTGTGAATTTCGATAGCGCCTATTGCGGCGACTGCGGCGAGCACAGCACCAACATTTTGTTCAAGTGTCCGCATTGCGGCAGCTCCAATTTGTCGGTCATTTCTCGCGTGTGCGGTTACTTGGGTTACTCCAACGTCAACGGCATGAGCCGAATGAACGACGGCAAGATGGCCGAAATTAAAAATCGCGTCAGTATGTAACAAGGATTTCGGGCGGAAAAATCCGCCCGAATTCGTTTTGAGACCCCAAAAAATTTATGAATTACATCGGTATCAGTTCTTTCGACACGGCCAACGGCCCGGGCGTGCGCGTTTCGCTTTTTGTCTCGGGGTGCCGCTTGCACTGCCCGGGGTGTTTTAATCCCGAAAGCTGGGAGTTCGACGCCGGCAAACCCTATACCGAAGAAACGAAAGCGCAGATTTTCTCGGCTTTGAAAGAAGATTTCGTCAGCGGCCTAAGCCTTCTCGGGGGCGATCCTTTGGAGCCCGAAAACGTCGACGAATTAACCGAGCTTTGTAAAACCGTGCGCGAAAAGTTCGGTCACAGCAAGACGATTTGGTTGTGGACGGGCAGGCGTTTTGAGAAGGTGTCCGATTTGGAAATTTTCAAGTACGTCGACACCGTTGTTGACGGTCCTTTTGTTGAAAAGCTAAAAGTTGAAACAAAAGGAAGTTATTTCGGCAGTTCCAATCAACGCGTAATTCCTATAACATCCGCTTAAGTCGTATTGTCGGACAAAGTCAACTGAAAAAATCTCAGGGCGTCGAATGTTCAGATCGCAGTCGACGCCTTTGTTTTGTCTCGGCGTTTGTCATTTTTGATTTTTGAAAAAGATTCATACCCATGTTGGGCATTATCGGTTTTATTGTCACTCTCTCCATTCTTGTCGTGATTCACGAGTTCGGCCACTATGCTGTGGCACGAATGTGCGGCGTGCATGTGCTGTCTTTCTCTTTGGGATTTGGCCCGGTGATTTATCGCAGAAAAGACAAACGCGGTTGCGAGTGGCGACTTTCGGCATTGCCTTTCGGGGGCTACGTGAGCATGCTCGACGGCACGACCCGAGAAGACTTTCCGACCATGTCGGATGCCCAATATCGTGCAGGCTCCTTTGACGAAAAAAGCGTCTGGAAGCGTCTGGCGGTGGTATTTGCCGGCCCGGCCATGAATATTCTTTTGGCCATTGTCATTTATGCCGGCATCACCATGGTGGGTACCTACGAGCCTTCGCCCAAGGTGGGTACGCCCATTGAGGCCACACAAAGTTTCGAGGCCGGTGTTATGCGCGGCTGGAAGGTCGAAAGTGTGGCTGATGAAAAGGTCGCCACGTTTAACGAAGTGCGCCTGATGTTTGTCAAACACATGGGCGAAAAAGATGTTCCGGTGACCTTTGTCGACGAACAGTTGCGTCGTCACAATCTGAACTTTGACTTGCACGATTTGACGGTTGAGCAGCAAATCGATACGGCGGCTTACCTGGGACTCGTGCCTTATAGCGGCATGGTGGGTGTCGGGTCTGTCGTTAAAGGCAGTCCCGCCGATCAAGCGGGCATGAAGCCGGGCGACATTATTTTGAGCATCGACGGCAAGGAAGTCACTGACGTCTATGCCTTTATTGCACAGATTAAGAAAAGTGCCGATACGCCCGTAACGCTTCGCTTGGAAGACATTCAAACCAAGGCGCAGCGTACGGTCGAGCTGACGCCGGCAATCGTTACGACCAAAGAGGGTAAGCAAGTCCCGCAGCTTGGTGTCCGATTGGGCGGCATGCCCGACTTGGTCTATACGCGCGAAGGTTTCTTCGGCAGTCTCGCTACGGGGGTGGTCAAGACCTGGGACGTGTTGGTTTTAACGGGCGTTTCGATTGGCAAAATGATTACGGGCGCGACGAGCCCCGAGCTGATTTCAGGTCCCATTTCTATTGGCGATATGGCCGGCCAAACGATGCAATTCGGCCTTTTGCCGTATCTGCTCTTTTTGGCGCTCATTTCGGTGAATTTGGGTTTTCTGAATCTGTTGCCGATTCCGATGTTGGACGGCGGCCATATCCTTTATTATTGCTACGAAATTTTGACAGGTAGAAAACCCAACGAAAAAGTGATGGCCTGGGGACAGAAAATCGGGCTTTTCTTTGTCATGTTCTTGCTGGTTTTGGGCATGACAAATGACTTAGGTCGAATTTTCGGATAAACTACACAAAATTTTCGCGTGCAAAGGACATTTTTCTTTGTGCGCTCAACGCGTTACTTAACACAAGTTTGAATTCAAATGACGGGAAAGTTTTTCATTCGAGGCGTCGCCGCTGCCGTGATGGCAACGTTTGCCGTCGGCGCCATGGCACAGGTCTTTACGATCCGTGACATTCGCGTCGAGGGTATTCAGAGAACCGAGCCGGGTACGGTGTTTTCGCATCTGCCCTTCAGAGTCGGGGACGAATACACGCCCGAGCGCGGCTCTCAAGCCATTCGCGATTTGTATGCGTCGGGTCTTTTTAGAGATATCGATTTGGCTGTCGACGGCGATGTGCTCGTTGTCAACCTGATTGAACGTCCGGCCGTGGCTTCCATTGAAACGAGCGGCATCAAGGCCTTTGACAAGGAAGGCGTTGAAAAAAGCTTGCGCGATGTGGGCTTGGCCGAAGGCCGCATTTTCGATCAGTCGATTTTGGATCGTGCCGATCAGGAATTGCGTCGTCAGTACCTGTCTCGCGGCTACTATGGCGTGGATGTGAAAACGACGGCAACGCCTTTGGAACGCAATCGCGTGCGCATCACGATCAATGTCGACGAAGGTGCGGCAAGCTCCATCAAGCAGATTCGTTTTGTGGGTAACACGGTTTTCGACAGCGACGAGTTGGCCGATCAAATGCAGTTGGCCGAACACAAGTGGTCGAGCTGGTATACGCGCCGCGATCTGTATTCGCGCGAAAAGCTTGCTGCCGACTTGGAAACGATTCGCAGCTTTTATCTGAATCAGGGTTATTTGGACTTTAAGATCGATACGGTTCAGGTGTCGGTCGCGCCCAATAAGTCCGACGTCTTCATCACGATCAACGTGACCGAAGGCAAGCAATATCGCATCGACAGCGTCAAGCTCGCAGGCGATCTTCTGAACCTTGAAAGCGAAGTCCAACCGCTCTTGACCCTTGAAAAGGGCGAAATCTACAACGCCGAAAAGATCAACGAAATCAGTAAGGCTATTACCGAGCGCTATTCCCGTTTGGGGTACGCTTTCAGTACCGCTACACCCAATCCGGTGCCGGTGCCCGATACCGATACGGTGCAGATCGTCTACACGGTCGACCCGGGGCGTCGCGCCTATGTGCGTTACGTCAACATCACGGGCAACACTCGTACACGCGACGACGTGATTCGTCGTGAAGTGCGTCAGTACGAATCGGCATGGTTCGATAGCGACGCCGTGAAGCTTTCGCGCGATCGTATCGACCGTTTGGGTTACTTTGATTCGGTCACCGCCGATCCCAAGCCCGTGGAAGGCACACGCGATCAGGTCGACTTGGAAATTGCCGTGAAGGAACGTCCGACGGGCTCCATCTCTTTGGGTGCCGGTTACTCGACGTCCGACGGTATTATTTTGTCGGCTGGCTTTGCGCAGGATAACGTGTTCGGTTCCGGTAAGTCGACGAGTATCGAAGTCAATACGTCAAAGAGCCAGCGTACCTACGCCTTCTCTTTGACCGAACCCTACATTACGCCCGAAGGCATCAGCCGCAACTGGGATATCTACGACAGACGCGTCGACTTGGACGAGTTGGATGTGTCTAACGTCGCATACGAAACGATCGGTGCGGGTTTAAGCTTCGGCTTGCCCGTGACGGAATACGACCGCATCTTCGTGGGTGCGCGTTTTGAAATGACGCAAGTTGATTTGCGTGGTGATCGTGATACGGCTTTGACAGGTAATACCGATTCCGTATCTCCCTATCGCTATTGGAGTTATGTGGACGAATATGGCGAACGTCCGAAGGCTGCTTTGCTTACCTTGGGTTGGGCACGCGACTCCCGAGACAACGTTTTGGCGCCGACCCGCGGTCGCTATCAGCGTTTCTCCGGCGAATTTGCCTTGCCCGCATTGGATCAGCGCTACTACCGTGCAATGTATCAGCTGACGCAATATCTGCCTTTGTCCAAGTTCTGGACTTTGGGGTTGAATATGCAGATCGGCTACGGCGATACTTACGGCGGCAAGATGTATCCGTTCTTCAAGAACTTCTACGCCGGCGGCATCGGTTCCGTGCGCGGCTTTGAAAGTTCCACCTTGGGTCCGCGCGACTTCAACGGCGACAACTTGGGCGGCGATCGTCAGGTGGTGTTCTCTGCGGAACTCCTGATGCCGTTGCCCGGCGCCGATCGTACGTTGCGAGGCCTCATCTTCTTGGACGGCGGTTATGTTTGGGGTTACGAACGTACAGGAACAGATGGAAATGGCCGTCCCGTCTACGGACGCGAAGACATGGACTTCAACGATCTGCGCTACTCTGCCGGTTTCGGCGTGGCATGGATTTCGCCGTTGGGTCCGTTGAAGTTCTCGTTGGCCTTCCCGTTGAACGAAAAGGAAGGCGACAAGACGCAGCGCTTCCAGTTCCAGATCGGTACGGGCTTCTAAGAGCCTGAAAGTTTGACCGATCGCAATAAGGCGTAACGGTTGCATCCGCATAGACATGGACCGTTACGCTTTTTACTCGAAAAATCGAGTGAAAGTGCTTATTATTAAGAAATATTTTGTTGTTCCGTACTTTGTAGAGAATAGGATACGGGAAAACATCGTTTTCATAAGGATAGATACGGATGTTTAAGAAGGCTTTGATTGCGGCTGCCGGTGCCGCTTTGTTGTGCGGCGCTGCCAACGCGGACGACTTTAAGGTGGGCGTGGTTTCTCCCGCTCGTTTGTTGTCTGAATCGGCGCCTGCCGTTGCCGCTCAGGATAAGCTCAAGAACTATTTCAAGAAGCGCGAAGAAGAACTCAATCGCGATATTCGCGACTTCCGTACCCGCGCTCAGAAGTTTGAAAAAGACAGCCCCGTGATGACGGAAACCGAACGCTTGAAGCAGCGCAACAGCTTGGCTGAAACCGAACGCGATATCGCTCGTCGTCAGCGCGCTTTGGTCGAAGAACGCAACCAGCGTGCCAGTGAAGAAAGCCAGTTGATTTTGCAGCGTGCTAACCGCATCATTCAGGATATCGCCAAGAAGCAGAAGTTCGACCTGATTCTCCAGGACGCGATCTGGGCTTCTCCGCGCGCCGACATCACAGAACAAGTGATGAAAGAACTCAACAAACCCGCGAAGTAATTTTGTAACTTGTCCGGCTTTCGGATAAGTTGCCTGTCGCAAAAGGCCGCGCCGAACCGATCGTCGATCGGAATGAGCACGGCCTTTTTCTTGTAAAAGGATTCCTATGTTTTTGATTGCCGATCTGATCGAAAAAATCCGTACGTTGTCATCCGATCGCTTGACAAGCGAATGCAAAAACGGCGCAGAAACGCTCTCGGTCATCCGCTTTGCACCGTTGGAAAGTGCTGGCGTCGAGCATGTGGCCTTCTTGGCGCAAAGCAAATATCGCGATGCGGCAAAAGTTAGTAAAGCCGGCGTTTTAGTTGTTAGTCCTGCCGACTTCGAAGCTATGTACGCCGACGGTTGCGATCGTGCCTTGATCGTGACGGCCAATCCCTACGCGTGGTTTGCCTATGCATTGCAAGTGATGTTAAAGGCTCCGACCCCGGCAGGGCGCATTGCCGATGGTGCGCACGTTCACGCTAGCGCCAAGGTGGCTGATTCTGCCGTGATCGACGCCGGTGCCACGGTTGAGGCCGGTGCTGTGGTGGGTGAACGTACTCACATTCATGCCGGAGCCTATATCGGGGCCGGAACGACGGTCGGAGACGATGCGATCGTTTATGCAAACGCTACGGTTTACCACGGCTGCAAGATCGGCAATCGCGTCATCTTGCATTCGGGTTGTGTGATCGGTGCCGACGGCTTCGGCTTTGCCCCCTTTGCCGGCGAATGGGTGAAGATCCCGCAAATCGGGGGCGTGCGAATCGAAGACGATGTCGAAATCGGTGCCAACACCACCATCGATCGCGGCGCTCTCGAAGATACCGTGGTGGGCAAGGGTTCCAAACTTGATAATCAAATTCAGTTGGGTCACAACTGCCGCGTAGGCGAGCATTCCGTCATGGCCGCTTGTACGGGCGTGGCGGGCTCAACCAAGATCGGCAGCCACTGCATCATCGGGGGCGCGGCCAACATCAACGGTCATATCACGATTCCCGACGGTGTGATGGTGGGACCTGCCACCAACCTTATGCATTGGGAAGGCAACGCCCGTCAGATGATGGGTTTCTGGCCGGCTCAGGACAAGCGCGACTTTGAACGTACCGCCGTTTTGTTGATGAATCTCACCAAGATGCGTCAGCAAATCAAAGAGTTGGAGCGTCAGGTGGCTGCGCTCAAACCCAAGGAAGAAAAAGCCGAATAATTCGGCAGGCGAGTGCAGTCGTGCAATGTTCTCGTCCGAACGGACGAAGTGAACAGCCGTTTTCAAACGCTAAAATCTAAGTTTCGGACTTGAACGACAATTCAATTCCGAAAGGAATTTTTGGATGTCGGGCGTCAACCCCTTATCAGACGCTCAAAACTTAACCATAGTAACAATGAACAAGCAACAAACCATCAACGATATCATGCGGTTATTACCGCACCGCTATCCGTTTCTTTTGATCGATCGCGTTTTGGAGATCAGCGACGATTTGACCACCGGCCGCGTTTTAAAAAACGTCACTGCCAACGAGCCGCAGTTTACGGGGCACTTTCCGGAATACCCGGTGATGCCCGGCGTTTTGATCATCGAAGCCATGGCACAGGCCTGTGCCGTTTTGGCGATGGCACGTCTGACGCCCGAACAGCGTGAAGAAAAGGCGCTCTTTTTCTTTGCCGGCATCGACGGCGCCCGCTTTAAGAAAGTGGTGGTGCCGGGCGATCAGTTGATTTTCGATTGCAAGTACATCAAGGATCGTGCCGGCATCTGTTGGTACGAAGCCAAGGCAACGGTCGACGGCCAGTTGGCTTGCGAAGCCAAGTTGATGTGCGCGCGTCGCGTCGTCAAAGACGAATAATTTAGAAATCAACTGACCGAAGGGTCCGGCAAGGTTTGTGCGGGCCTTGTCGTCGCATGCGTCAAACAAATTTTGCCAAGGCAAATGCACAGCGGTGCTTTTGCCCTATACAATGTTTGTCGTAGATATTGCCGAAAAAAGAAGGTTTTTATGGCCAAGATTCATCCGTCTAGTATTGTCGATTCCAAGGCTCAGTTGGCCGACGATGTCGAGATCGGTCCATTTTGCATTGTCGGGCCTGATGTCACGATCGGTGCGGGTACCAAACTGCGCAGCCATGTCACCGTAAGCGGTCGTACGACTATTGGCGAACGCAATGTCTTTTATCAGGGCGCTGCCGTGGGGTGCGATCCTCAGGATAAAAAATACGCAGGCGAACCGACGCGCTTGGACATTGGCGACGACAATGTCGTACGCGAAAACTGCACTTTGTCGATCGGTACCGTGCAGGATATCGGTTTGACGACCATTGGCTCGCGTAATCTCCTGATGGCCAACGTTCACATTGCGCATGACTGCCGCATCGGCAACGACATCATTTTGGCCAACAACAACGCCATTGCCGGTCACGTGCATATCGAAGATCATGCCATTTTGGGCGGCCAAACGGGCGTGCATCAGTTCGTGCACGTGGGCACCTACGCCATGGTCGGGGGCGCCTCGGGCGTATTGCGCGACGTGCCGCCTTACGTGATTTGCTCGAACAATCCTTGCGAGCCTCACGGATTGAATTTGGTGGGCTTACGTCGCGCAGGCTTTTCTTCCGAATTCATGACTTTGATGAAGGCTGCTTACAAAGCGCTTTACCGCGAAGGTAACCTCGTAGCCGACTTTGCGCGCGAAATGCAAGATATTATCGCGCAGGCAACCGAAGAGGTGACACGCGAGCGTCTGACGCACTTTAGAGAATTTGTGACGAGTAGCCCGCGCGGCATCATTCGTTAATTGTGCGCGTGCTTTCGAGGCAGGTATGAACATCAACGCATTCGATCAAGATTTGTCCAAAGGGGCTGCGTGGCTCGCCGGGGAGGCGAGCGGCGATTTTCTTGCCAGCCTCGTGCTGCCGCAGTTGGCCGAAGATATGGGTCACACGCCGCAGTACGGCATCGGCGGACAGAAAATGATTGAAGCGGGGCTCACACCTTGGTACAGCTCCGAGCGTTTGGCCGTACGCGGCTATGTGGAAGTCATTAAAAAGTTGCCGGGGCTCATTGCGCTTCGCCGCCAGATGCTCTCACGCGTGATGGCGGCCGATCCCAGAGTCTTTATCGGGGTCGATGCTCCGGACTTTAACTTAGACATCGAACTCAAGCTGCGCCAAAAGAAAATTCCGACGGTGCATTTTGTTTCGCCCTCAATTTGGGCTTGGCGCCCCGAGCGTATCCACAAGATCGCACGGGCAGTCGATCATATGCTTCTGATCTTTCCGTTTGAACAAAGGATCTACAAACAAGCGGGACTCAAAGCCACCTATATCGGACACCCCTTGGCAGGCATCATTCCGATGAAGCCCGCCATGTACGAAGCGCGTCAACGTCTAGGGATCGACGCGCACGGCCAGCCGCTTTTTGCCGTACTGCCGGGTAGCCGCGTCGACGAAGTTTCGGGGTGCGCTCCGATCTTTTTCCAGGCTTGCGAGCGCGTCATCGAGCGCTTGGGCGGAGCTGGGTACTTTGTGCTTCCGGCCGTGGACGAAACGCGCCGCGAGCAGATCATGAAGGTGGTGGCCAAATACCCTAAGTTGGCCGAGCGACTGACGGTTGTGACCGGGCAAAGTCATCGTGTTTTGGAAGCGTCCGATGCCGTTCTCGTGGCTTCGGGCACCGCAACTTTAGAAGCTGCACTTTACAAAAAGCCGATGGTGGTGGGCTATACGATGCCGGCACTTTCGGCCATGCTCATGAAAAAGAAGGGTTTGATTCCGTACGTGAGTCTTCCCAATATTTTGGCCGGGCGTATCGTGGTGCCCGAATTTTTGCACTACTACTGCACACCGGATGCCATTGCCGCTTCTCTGATCGATCAGCTCTCCGACAAGCGAAAGAGCGAACTTGTCGAACTCTTCGAAGCCATGCATGTGGCGCTTTTGCGTCCCACGGCCCAGTTGGCCTCAGATGCCATCATGTCCACCGTCAAAGCAGCGGCACGATAACCATGGCTGAAAACACGATTCCCATTGTCGAGGAAAAAATCGACACGTCTCCCATGCGTCTGCCCGTTCCGATTTCGGGCAGCATTCGCTTAATCGACGGCAAGTTGATCGATAGCCGCGGACGTCCTTTACGAGACTTGCGCATCAGCGTGACGGATCACTGCAATTTCCGTTGCCGCTACTGTATGCCTAAAGAAAAGTTTGACAGCAAGCACCAGTTTTTGGCGCATACCGAACTGTTGAGCTTTGAAGAAATCTTGCGTTTGGTACGCATCTTTATCGGCTATGGCATTGAAAAGGTCCGTTTGACCGGAGGCGAACCGCTGTTACGCAAACATATCGAAGATTTAATTGCTTCGTTAAAGCAGTTAAAGACGCTTTCGGGCAAGCCGCTTGATGTTGCCATGACCACCAATGCCACTTTATTGGCGCGCATGGCTCAAAGACTCAAAGATGCGGGGCTCGATCGTGTCACGGTGAGTCTGGATGCGTTGGACGAAGACCTTTTCCAAGCGATCAATGATGTGGGATTTCCTGCCGCCAAAGTGTTGGAGGGTATTCATGCTGCTCAGGCCGTGGGGTTGCCTGTCAAGATCAATACAGTTTTAAAGCGCGGCATGAATGAGGATCAAATTCTGCCTTTGGTGTCTTACTTTAGAAACACCGGCATCATTTTGCGTTTTATCGAATACATGGATGCAGGCACCGCCAACGGCTGGCGCATGGATGACGTGATTGCCTCGGCCGAGACTGTCGAGATCATCAACCGGGTTTATCCGATTGAGCCCGTCGAAGCCAACTACACCGGAGAAACTGCACAACGCTGGAGATTTGTCGACGGTGCAGGCGAAATCGGCTTTATCAGCTCGGTGACGCAGGCTTTCTGCAAAGACTGTTCTCGCGTCAGACTCTCAATCGAAGGCAGTCTCGTGCTGTGCCTTTTTGCCGATCGCGGGTACGACTTGCGCACACTTTTGCGAGGCGGCGCCACGGACGAAGAAATTCGCGATGCGATCGGTCGCATTTGGACAAATCGCGGGGATCATTACTCCGAAGTACGACTGTCGGAAACGCACATTCCGCGCAAACGCATCGAGATGCAATATATCGGCGGTTAACGGCAAGCCCATATCGGACATAACCCTCGAATCTTGAAGCAAATTTTCTCTATAGGCTTTTTTCCCTAGGAAATGTCTCTCATCGTTTACCCCACATTTTTGGGTTTGAGATTAAAATTTGTTGCATTGAATCGACTGATTTTTTTAAAATTACCCTGTGACGGAATTTTATCGTCCCCTTTCGAGTGAGAAGAACAATGATTAAAGAATCCGAATTGAATATCACGCCTGAATTGCGCAGAAAGTTGCAAGCGCGTATCGATCGCGCCGCCGCCGACGACAACGGCACCGGGATGGGTATTACGGCAGAAATCGGTGAAATCGGTCG
>CALKKK010000128.1 GCA_937995395.1 uncultured Sutterella sp.
GGACAATTCGAGCCGGTGGCGGCAAAGACTGTCCCGTTTGTGTTTTCGGAGTTTCTTTAGAAGACAATGACGTAAAACCGGACTTTTCTGGAAAAATTCTCCAGTGTAATGACGAATTATCCGTACATTTCGCCATTATGATGGCGAATTTTTCCCTTTGCCGCATATTCTTGCCTCGTTCGTAGCGCTTCGATTCCGAAACGGAAGACAAACCCGGCGCTCGCCAATGCCTGCCGACAGTATTTCGTCATATTTTGTGCCAAAAAATCCCGCAAGACAGCGGCAGTTCAATGCTAAACTGCAATGTTATCGAGCCTAAAAAGTGCGATGCGGTTTCGTGCGCGCTTTTTTCGGCTGACGAAAAGAAACGAAATTTCAAAATATCGATATTTTTAGGGAAACGCTTTCATGTCTTTAAACGACCCGCAATGGGGCCGCAAGCCTTCGCAAAATGACGAAGGCAATGCCAATCAAACAAGACCCGAAAACGACAATCAGAACGATCGCGACGACGATCGCCGCAACGACGATTGGGACAATCGTAACGACAATCGGGATCGCAAAGCCAAGGGCAGCGACCTTGATCAGCTTTGGGACGACTTTAACAACGCTATCGGTCAGTTGCTCGGCACGGGCGGCAAGAAAAACGACAACCGCTCTCAGTGGAATCAGGATCGCGACGATCGAGCAAACGACCGCTATGAAGACGCGCGAGACAATCGCTCGGACTCCGTTTTCGATCGCGACGACCGCGACTCGGGTAACGTTCCGCCGCCTCCGCCGCCTCCGCCGCCGCGTCACCGCAATAACAATCGCAACAACAACGGCATCAACTTCTCGATGAAGAGCTTGGCGCTTGTGGTGGGTGCGCTTGTCGTCGGTTGGGCCGCCACGGGTATCTATATCGTGCCCGAAGGTCAGGTGGGGGTGGTGACCACTTTCGGTTGCTACACGCAAGACAGCGCTGCCGGTATCAACTGGCGTATGCCGTGGCCGATTCAGGACGTGGAAATTGTGGATGTGAGCAGCGTCAGAAAGGCCGAAATCGGCATTCGCGGCGGCTCGCAACGCTTGAGCGAAGCATTGATGCTCACCGACGATGAAAACATTGTCGACGTCATGTTTAACGTTCAGTACCGTATCAAGCCGCACCAGGCCAAGGACTTCCTCTTTAGAACGCGCGATCCGGACGCATCCGTTTTCGGCGCCGCCGAAAGCGCCATGCGTGAAGTCGTGGGGCGCAAGACTATGGACTCGGTGCTTTTTGAAAGCAAGCAGGAAATTGCCGAAAGCGTGCGTCAGATCATGCAGCAGATGCTCGATCGTTATGAAACGGGTATCGAAGTCATGAGTGTGGCCATTCAAAACGCCCAGCCCCCGCAGCAGGTGCAGGCCGCCTTTAACGATGCCGTCAAGGCCGGACAAGACCGCGAACGTCAGATCAACGAGGGTCAGGCATATGCCAACGCCGTGGTTCCGGCCGCGCGCGGTTTGGCTTCTCGCTTGACGCAGGAAGCCGAAGGTTATAAGGCCCGTGTGGTAGAAAATGCTACCGGTGACGCCGAGCGTTTCTCCAAGGTCTTGGCCGAGTACGAAAAGGCCCCGCAGGTCACGCGCGACCGTTTGTATATCGACGCGATGAAGGATATTTACTCCAGCACCAAGAAGGTGTTGGTGGAAAGCAAGTCGGGCAGCAACTTGCTTTATCTCCCGTTTGAAAAACTGCTGGAACAAAGTGCCGCCAAAACCAAGGTTGAAACGCCGGCCTCAACGACGAGCACGGTGACCCAACCCGTGACGACGGCGCCGGCCACGACCAACGGACCGGTGGACCTCGATACCAGCAACTACATGCGCTATCGCAGCCGCTAATTTAGGGAGAAAAACAAATGAAGAAATTGACCTCTCTTTTGGTTGCGCTGGCCGTTGTGGTGGGTGCTGCGCAACTTTGTATCTATACCGTGGGCGAACGCGAACACGCACTTGTCTTTGCTTTGGGCGAATTGCGTGAAGTCAAAAGCGAACCGGGCTTGTACTTCAAGCTTCCGGCGCCGCTTCAAAACGTCGTTTATCTTGAAAAGCGCATTTTGACCTTGGATACCCCCACGGCCGATTTGGTGCAAACGAGCGAAAAGAAAAATCTTTTGATCGACAGCTTCGTGAAGTGGCGCGTCACCAACCCGCGCTCTTACTGGGTGTCGTTCTTAGGGAGCGAACGCGCCGCCGACGATCGCGTGGCAGCTCTGTTGCGCGACGTTTTGAATCAGGCTGTGAACCGCAGAACGGTGAACGAAATCACGTCTCGCGAACGCGATCGTGCCATGGAAGAAATCAAAACGAACTTGCAGGCACGCGTGTCGGACTACGGCATTGAAGTCGTTGACGTGCGCTTAAAGCGCGTTGACTTTACGCCTGAAATTTCCGAGTCCGTCTATCGCCGTATGGAAGCCGAACGCAAGCGCGTGGCAAGCGAAGAGCGCAGCAAGGGTGCGGCCGAAGCCGAAAAGATTCGCGCCGATGCCGATCGCCAGAAAGAAGTGATTATGGCCGAAGCCTATCGCCAAGCTCAGTCCATCAAGGGCGAGGGCGATGCAACGGCCAACGAAATCTATGCCGCGAGCTTTGAAAAGAATCCCGAATTTGCGCGTTTCTATCGCAATATCGAGGCCTACCGTCAGAGCTTCGGCAAGCCCACCGACATGATCGTGTTGGACGGTTCGGGCGAATTCTTCGACTACTTGAAGAGTTCCAAAGAAAAGTAATGCAAGCGGCTTTTCGGAGTGCTTTCAGTGAAAACCATTCTTTTGGCTTTGGGCTTCATGGCGATTTTCGAAGGTTTGATGCCCTTGATATCGCCCGAAAGTTGGCAAGATGCGCTTCGTCGCATTGCCGCCATGGATCCGGCGACCGTCAGGCGTTTTGCCATGACGGTTGTCGTGATCGGTTTGGCAGTTGTTTGGGGCGTGATGAGCCTCGTCTAATGAAAGAAGAAAATGGCAAATTGGTTAATTCCCGATAATTTCGCGGATATTTTGCCGCAGCAGGCCAGAACGCTGGAAAAACTGCGTCGCGACACTTTGGATTTGTTTGTCAGTCACGGTTTTGAACTCGTGCAGCCGCCCATGATCGAGTTTGTCGACTCGCTTCTGACGGGTAGCGGCAGCGACCTTGACAACAACACTTTTAAGTTTATGGATCAGGCGGGCGGGCGCATGATCGGGCTTCGTGCCGACATGACGCCGCAGGCGGCGCGCATCGATGCGCATATTCTCAATCGCAGCGGCGTGTCTCGCTTGTGTTATGCGGGCAGTTGCATTCATGCGCGCCCCATGCACCCTTTGGCTTCTCGCGAGCCGGTGGTGGCCGGTGCCGAACTTTTTGGCGTCTCGGGCATTGAGGCCGACGCCGAAATCATGACGCTGGCAGTCGCCACTTTGCGTAAGCTTGGCGTCTCTCCCGTACATATCGACATCGGGCACACGGGCGTGTTGCGCGCTTTGGTGGGGGATAATCCGTCGGAAGCAAGCATTCACGCTTTGGTGCGCGCGCTTCGCATGAAGGACCCGGTGGCGCTGGCGCAAGCCTCGGTCGACTTTGACGAAGAAACGCAAGCGGCACTGCAAACGTTGGTGAGAAACTTCGGTGACGAATCGGTGCTGGACGTCTTGGAAAAAGAACTTCCCGATCGTCCCGGTATTCGTGAAGCTCTCGAAGAAGTGCGACAACTGGCTAAAATGTGCACTGCCGACGAATACAGTTTCGACTTTTGTGACGTTCACGGGTATCAATACCTCACGGGCATCACTTTTTCGGTCAATATACAACAATATGCTCAGGCGATTTTACGCGGCGGGCGCTATGATGGTGTCGGTTTGGCGTTCGGACGTTCGCGTCCGGCCTGCGGCTTTTCGATTTATCTGCGTGCTTTGGCGGGCGTGACGCAACTTCAGTTGCCGGCGCAGCCCGAAGCAATCGTGGCACGCGAATCTTTTGACGAGGCCTATCGTCAGAAGGTGGAAGAGTTGCGTTCTAAGGGCAATATCGTCATCGGGCTTTTGCCCGGCGAGAAGCTTGAAGACGTACAAAAGCAATTTAGGGTAACGTACGAACTTGTGCGCACACCCGCGGGCATCGAGCTCGTTAATTTACAAACGAAGGAGTAATTGAACATGGCTAAGAATGTTGTCGTCGTCGGTGCCCAGTGGGGCGATGAAGGCAAAGGCAAGATCGTCGACTGGTTGACCGAAAAGGTTGACGGCGTCGTTCGTTTTAACGGCGGTCACAATGCCGGCCATACCCTGGTGATCAACGGTGCCAAGACCATTCTTCGTTTGATCCCGTCGGGTATCATGCACCCGACTTCGATTTGCTATCTCGGTAACGGCGTCGTGGTTTCTCCCGAAGCCCTTTTCCGTGAAATCGACGAACTCAAGGCTCACGGTGTGGATGCCGAACCGCGTTTGCGCGTTTCCGGCAACTGCCCCTTGATCATGCCGTACCACATTGCTTTGGACAACGCTCGCGAAGCCGCTTTGGGCGACAAGAAGATCGGTACGACTGGTCGCGGCATCGGTCCGGCCTACGAAGACAAGGTGGCTCGCCGCTCCGTGCGCGTGGCCGATCTGTTGGATCCGGAACTGTTTGCCGAACGCGTCAAGAGCGTGATGGAATTGCACAACTTCGTGTTGAAGAACCATTTGGGTGCCGAACCCTTGGACGTGCAGAAGGTCATTGACGAAACCTTGGCTTATGCCCCGCGCTTGACCCCCATGATTACCGACGTCTCCGCCACTTTGAACAACCAGATGGACGAAGGCAAGCGCTTCCTCTTTGAAGGCGCACAGGGCTCGATGCTCGATATCGACCACGGCACGTATCCGTTCGTGACGAGCTCCAACACCGTGGCAGGTTCCGTTTGCCCGGGCGCAGGTGTGGGTCCGCATCGCCTCGACTATGTTTTGGGTATCACCAAGGCCTATTG
>CALKKK010000129.1 GCA_937995395.1 uncultured Sutterella sp.
GAAAAAACGCAGTCTCAACTTTTTTCCGTCGAGACTGCGCCCACACTTTATTGGAGAGAAAGTGTTAGAAGCGTTTCACTAAACCAAACGTAAAGCCGTAGTTGGCGGCACTCTTGTTGCTGGCCGTGTATGCTGCACCGAAATTGTCATACTCTTCGTACATGATACCGGCACCGCCATAAACGGTGGTGAGTTTGGAAAGGTTGTAGTCATAGCCCATACTTGCGGTATAGCGCTTGATGGCCTTATCCGAATCCTTGCTTGTTTCGGCGTCCAAGTAACCCAAAGCCGCATAGAGCTTGCCGCCTGCGACCGGTGCCGTAAAGCCCACGTTCAAAGCGTAACCGTCCTTAGCAATATTGTTACCGAACACGTCCTTGTCGGCCAAAGCCGTATCGATGGTCTGTTTGCCCAAACGACGCATATCCTGGAAGTACTGACCTGCTAAGAAGACCTTGGCAACGTCGAAGTCATAAGCAAAGCTCAAGTTGGCGGTTAAAGATGCGTCTTCGTCAGTCTTGGCATAGCGATGAGAGTCAACCACGGCTATCGTGCTAAAGGGGCCGTTGAAGTACTGTGCACCGACAGCCATGTAGCGCGTTGCCGAGCCCTTGTTTTCTTCACCGTCCTTTTCATTGACGGTGTCGATCCCCGAAGAATACTGCACGTGCAAGCGCAAGCCGGCAAAAGTCGGGGTGGAATACATGATCACATTGTCATAGCGACCGAAAGAACCGGTAAAGACGGCGTTGTGACCGTAGACGATGCCCCAGCCCGTGCTCATGGCGGAGAACTTGCCGCCCATGAGGCTTGACGTCCCCGTGGAGCCCGTCATCACGGTCAGGCGACCGAAGCGCAACGTACCGTAGTCGGCATTTTCCACATAGATGCTGGCTTCACGACCGAACATACGACCGTCGTCCATCAAGGCACCGGTGTCGCCTCGAAAACCGTTTTCAAGCACGAAACCCACCTTGGTGCCGTTGCCGAATTCTTCATAACCCTTGATGCCGAAGCGGCTGCCCAAGTAGTTGCCCGTATCCATCGCCAAAGAGTCGGTGGTGTTGCCCTGGGTCTTTTCGGCACGGGTGTAAGACAACCCCGTGTCAATCAAACCGTAAACGGTGATGTCGGAAGCCAATGCTTGGCCTGCAACCAAAGTCAAAGCGGCAGTAGCGATAGCGGTGAAATTCTTGTTCATTTTATTTTCCTTTGTCTGCACCCCGAAAGAGCCAACGGGAGG
Source organism: uncultured Sutterella sp. (assembly GCA_937995395.1). Lineage (GTDB taxonomy): Bacteria > Pseudomonadota > Gammaproteobacteria > Burkholderiales > Burkholderiaceae_F > Duodenibacillus. Next base: position 1,244 of record CALKKK010000129.1, read on the forward strand.
AGAAACATTGTTCTTTCGGGGACTTGTCAGATTGTTTGATTCTTGGTCGTCCGATTACTTCTTGGAGACTTCTTGACCGGCGATATGACCGAACACCAACAAGTCGGTCAGAGCGTTGCGACCCAAGCGGTTCGAGCCATGGATGCCGCCCGTGATTTCGCCTGCTGCGTAAAGCCCCGGAATGACCTTGCCGTCCTTGCCGATGACCTGCGTCTTGTCGTTAATCTTGATGCCGCCCATCGTGTGGTGGATGGTGGTCGTAATCGGCACGGCGTAGTACGGAGCCTTATCGACCGTCCAACCGATCAAAATCTTCGGCACAGACAGGTTCTTGGCGCTTTGCGTCTGAGCAGCTTCGTTGTAGCTCTTCATGGTCTTGACAAAGGCCTTGGCGTCGATCCCGGCCATCTTGGCCAAGTCTTCGAAGTTATCGGCCTTAAAGGCATAGCCGTGACCCAAAGCAATCTGCATCAAGTCGTCGCGCACCTTCTTGGCGTCGATCGTCTTCTGATCGTAAATGGCGTAGACCACCTGCTGGGGCTGCTTCAAAATGGCGTGCGAGATTTCGTCACGACGACCCGTTTCATCCACGAAGCGAACACCAAGCTTGTTCACATAAGGCGTATCCTGCGGACGACCTGCAATGGCAGATTCCAGTTCGCCGTTTTTGGGGTTGCCGTGCGGGTGGATCTGAATCCACTTCATGCCTTCGAGATCGGCACCGACTTTGACGGCTTCTTCGATCACTTCACCGGTGGTGCCGGGCTGATTCGACGTGGCAATCACGCTGATGTTGTTGTACTTCTTGACCATATCCAAATTGGCACCGTAGCCGCCGGCGGCCAACACCACGTTCTTACCCGTGAATTCGTGAGTCTTGCCGTCCTTGTCAACTGCGGTCACACCGGTCACGGCGCCATTGCCGTCACGAAGGATGGACGTGACCTTCATCGAGGTATAGATGTGGCTGCCTGCAGCTTCCACCTTCTTGGCCAAAGGAGCGATGTAGGCATCGTAGGTCGAAATCGGGGTCTTGCCGTCAGCCTGACGCGGCCACTGACCGCGGGGATAGAGGCCGCCGATACCGACGTCAATCCAGCTGCGCGGCACATGGAACCACGTCATATCGGATTGTGCTTCCAACCAGTTCATGGCAGCGGTGGCATTTTGAGCCATGGTCAAAACGAGTTTGGGGTCGTTGGTGCAGTCGCCCCCAATGATCGTTTGCAAAGCAAAGAGTTCGGGAGAGTCGAAGATGTACTTCTTGCCGGCAGCATCGTGTGCAGCCAGCTGGGCCTTTACCGTCTTTTGCAAATCGGCCACAGCCTTGGTGCAGGGCTTGACTTCGGTGTACTTGGCGATGATGTCGCGCACGGCCTGAGTCATATCCAAAAGTCGCGTCGGGTCAGGGTCCATCGCGGACATATTGCCTTCCGAGCGAGCAGTATTGCCGCCCAACATGGCCATCTTTTCGAGAACGATGACGGAAGCGCCGCCATCCACAGCCGTAGCAGCTGCCACCATACCGGCGCCGCCACCGCCCACGACGATGACGTCAGCGTTTTTCACGTAGTTCACAGCTTCAACCTTCTTGGCATTCTTTGCGGGTTCAAGGAACTTTTTGTCGGCACCGGCCTTAGCCAAGGCTTGAGCGACACCCTTTTTGATGGCGCTCGACGTCATCGTGGCACCGGTCACGGCGTCGACTTCAGCCGTCTGAAGTTCAACAACGGTAGACGGAAGCTTATCCACGGCCAAGTTGCCGATGCCCGGGGTTTCGACGTGTTTCACGACACGCACGTCCTTGATGGCCTTGGCGTCGACCGTGACTTCAACCGTCAATTCGCCGTTGCGACCTGCAACGGTTGCCGAATAGGTACCCGGCGTCATGGCCATGGCAGAACCGGCAAGCGCCGTACCGCAAGCCAGAGCAATCGCAGAAATCTTGACAAATTCCTTGTGCATTTCTTTTCTCTCCAAAGGTTGTCCGAAGGCATTCGGACGATGTGTTTTTGATGTTGGAAATTTTAGAAATCCTTACAATTTCAGGAAATGGGAATTTTTCCGCTTTCCAATGTCAATTTTCGAAGTGAGAATATGTCAGAGAACGCCAAATCTTCTGAAAAGTCCGTCCCTGCCTTTGCGCAAGGTATCGATGTCGAAACTCTCTATTTCTTTTTAGTGCTGTACCGTTGCGGCTCTCTGCCAAAGGCGGCAGAACAAATGGGGGTGAGTTTATCGAGCGCCAACCGCATGATTGCCAAACTCAGAGACTACTGGCACGACCCCTTGTTTGAGCGCTGCGGCTTTCAAATGCAGGCAACCACGGGAGCCAAGGAGCGCTATGACAAGGTCGTGCATCTGTTGCATGAGTTGGAAAGCCTGCAGCAGCCCGACGCGTTCGACCCCACAAAACTTGAGCGCATCGTGCGTATTGCGGGTTATGACAATGCCTTTACTTTGGGGATCGCTTCAATTTTTGACGAGTTGCGCGTCAAACTCCCTCACGTCAAGTTCTATGTTTCGCAGGCCGATGAAGATCTCTTTGACAATTTGCGAGACGATCATTTGGACATGGTTTTTTTCGCACGCCAAGGCATGCACACCGACATTCATTCGATGGATTTTGTCACCACACCTTACGTCTGCGTTGTGAGAAAGGGCCACAAGCTTGAGAGAATCTGCGAGGCCGGAAAACGCATCACCAAGCATGACTTGGCCGATTACGATCAGGTGCTTGTCAACGCACAGCCCGATCGCTATCGTGCGCCCAATAGCGCCGCCAACGGTTACTTCAATCCGGACGCAACCGACAAGATCGCCATGGTCGTGCCCTTTTTCCTGGCCGTGCCCCTGTGTCTGAAGCAAACCGACTGCTATGCGATTGTTCCGGAAGCCACAGCCAAACTGACGTTCGACGAGCGCGATCTATCGTTTTTGCCCATTACGGAAAAAGCGCCCAAGTTAACGATCAATCTGGGCTGGCATGATCGTTCTCACCGAGACTTGGGATCGCAATATATACGTTCAATTGTGCGAGAATGTGCACAAAGGCGCATTTTGCCAATTTTGTCCGAATAACAATACATCGAGACTTTAATGCTCCACTCTTTTTGGATTCTTGCCGCCACCTTTCTGACGGTTTTGACTTACGTTTTCGTCAAGCAAACGCCGTCTGAGGTCGGGGTTGCCGACATCTTTATGGTGCGCTCCCTATTTTTGATTGTGGCAAGTCTCACGCTCGTGCGCATGACGGCGATGGTGTGGAGCTCAAACCATTTGTTCATTCACTCCCTGAGAACCTTTGCCGGCATTTCGGCTTTGATCATCAATATCGTCACCGTGCAGTACCTGCCTGTCGGCACGGCGCAGGTGCTGGCCTACACCGCTCCGCTTTTTGTCGGAGCATATCTGCTGGCAAAATCGTTTATCTCCAAGCACAACATCAACCCCTATCTTTTGGTGACCTTGATCGTGGGCTTTATCGGCATTTGCCTGGTGTTGCAGC
>CALKKK010000130.1 GCA_937995395.1 uncultured Sutterella sp.
GCTCTTTATAATTTCGCGTAGGGATTTTCTATTCCCTACGCGAAAGAGTTACAGTATAAAAATCAAAGCCCCGCTCGAACGTTCGATGCGGGGCTTGAATTTTTTCGGTCTACCGAAAGATTACTTGTCGCGGCTACGGCGATCGCGCACGGCACGAGCAAGATTATTGAGCAACACCACCGTGTCGTCCCAACCCAAGCAAGCATCCGTCACAGACTGACCGTAGACCATTTCCTTGGTGAGGTCGATCTTCTGATTGCCTTCGACGAGGTTGGATTCGATCATCACGCCCACGATCGACTTGCTGCCGCCCGAGACCTGTTCACAGATGTTATTGATCACATTGATCTGTTCGCGGCACTGCTTGCGGGAGTTGGAGTGGCTTGCGTCAATCATCACGACTTCGCGGTGGCCTGCGGCCTTCAAGCCTTCGCAAGCCTTGGCAACGCTTTCCTTGTCGTAGTTGGGTTCCTTGCCGCCGCGCAAAATGATGTGGCAGTCTTCGTTACCCGACGTCGTCACGATAGCCGAAATCCCGCCCTTGGTCACGGACAAGAAAGAGTGGGGATGTTCGGCTGCGCCAATGGCGTCACAGGCAATCTTCACATTGCCGTCGGTGCCGTTTTTAAAGCCCACGGGACACGACAAGCCGCTTGCCAATTCGCGGTGCACTTGGCTTTCCGTCGTGCGAGCGCCAATGGCACCCCAGCTCACCAAATCGGCAATGTACTGCGGCGTGATCATATCGAGGAATTCGACGCCGGTGGGTAACCCCATATTCACAATGTCGAGAATCAGTTCGCGGGCCACGCGCAAGCCGTGGTTGATGCGGCAGCTGCCGTCCATGTCCGGGTCGTTGATCAAGCCCTTCCAGCCCACGGTCGTGCGCGGTTTTTCGAAGTAAACGCGCATGATGATTTCAAGATCGCCCTGAAGCTTATGGCGAATGTCGCTTAAGCGGTGGGCGTATTCGCGGGCAGCCTTGGGATCGTGAATGGAGCAGGGGCCGACGATCACAAGCATTCTGTCATCGTTGCCGTGCAGGATGTCGTGCGCGGCTTCGCGGGCACGATGAACGGTTTGAGAGGCGACTTCCTCGCAGGGAAATTCGCGGATCAAGTGAGCTGGAGGCGTGAGTTCGCGAATCTCCTGAATTCGAAGGTCGTCGGTGGTGTGTCGCATGGTTTTTCTCCCGATATTTCAAAAAAGTTTTCAAACCGCTCTTTGTTCGACCGAGGCTATCCAACAAAAAACCGCCGGGGCCGAGGCTTCCTGGCGGTTGTCGTACTTCGGTTTGCTTGCTTTAAGCGTGCACGCGTACTCCTTCCGCCTTGGAGCAGAAAAAGGAGTAAAAATAAAATCGTGCGGTGTAAAGCATGTCTAAAAGTTTTCCAAATTTCGACGCGTCTGACAAAAACGTTTCGCGTCAATGCCTTTCACTTTAACGGAGCCGAAGAAAAAGTGCAAATACCCCCTGGGAATACTGCTTAGAAAACTGCGGGCAAAGAGGGTTGTGAAAAAAATTGGTACAACTTCGAGGTTTTGGATCGTATCCGCAAACCTTTTCGAGCGCTAAACTTTTGCGAACATTTTTGCACTGTTTGTTACTTCGTTTTTATGCCCGTTTTACAGTCCGACTACAAGGCTCCGCGCTGGTTGCCCGGGGCGCACCTGCAAACAATTGTGCCCGCACGCTTTTTCCCGCGTCCGGAAATCAGTTATCGTCGAGAGCTGATCGATATGCCCGACGGCGACTTCATGGTGTTCGATTGGGCTGAGCCCGAACCCGCCGAACTCAATGCTCCTGTTTTGGTGCATTTTCACGGATTGGAAGGAGGCTCGGACAGCCACTACGCCGAAGCTTTGATGCACGAGTGTGCTGCACGAGGCTGGCGAGGTGTGGTTGCGCACTTCAGAGGTTGCGGCGGTTTGCCCAACCGTTTGCCGCGCGCTTACTTTGCGGGAGATAGCGACGACTGCGAATGGGCAATAAAGACAGTGCACGAGCGCTATATCACCGCACCCATTTATGCTGTGGGCGTAAGTTTAGGCGGCAATCAACTTTCCAAATATTTGGGCGACAGAGGCGAAAAGGCCGGGTTCCTGACGGCGGCAGTGAGCGTGGGCGCGCCTGTGGACTTGGTGGCCGGAAGCGAGATTCTCAATAAAGGTGCCAACAAGCTTTATGCCGAAATGTTCCTGTCGACTTTAAAGGAAAAGTTGTTGGACAAAGCCAAGCGCTTTCCCGACTTGATCGACATTGAACAAGTGAAAAAATGCGAGTCGCTCTACGATTTCGACTCCGTTTATACGGCGCCGATTCACGGCTTTAAGAGCGCTATGGATTATTGGACCAAGTGTTCGGCCAAACCTGCTTTAAAGGGCGTGCGCGTGCCGCTCTTACTTTTAAATGCCAAAAATGATCCGTTTTTGCCCGTGTGGGCTTTGCCCGGAGAAAAGGACGTGAGCTCCGACGTGTACTTGGAGCAACCCGAAGAGGGCGGTCACATCGGTTTCCCGCGCGGCAATCCGCCGGGGGACTTGGGGTATCTGCCCGAGCGCATCATGCGCTTTTTCTCGGCGTTTGATCCCAAGGTGGAGACGGAAAAGCCTCGACCCAAGTCCGAGCCCAAGAAGTCGATCTTTTCGTGGCTGTAGATCCGTTGATTACGTCTTCGGGCAGATCTTCGGCATGTTTTCGATGAGTTTGTTCGGCGACATCGTGGTTATGCTGTCGTTGCGGTATTGCACTTGCTTGGTTTTGGCTTAATCAAAACGAGTTCTAATAGAAGATTTTCTCAAATTCGTCAAATCTTCTATTAGGGAGTGCAAGAGTAACATTTCTCGGGTTTGGTGCATGAGAAGATTTCTAAAGCGTACAAACAACAGCCAACTTTGTGATGAAACGCTCTTAAAGATCATCTCCTAACAGAAAGTCTCTAAGCCGAATGTGTTTGACTGTTGAGGTTGAAAAATCGACATCATCGTTGGTAATGATGATTTTTTGACGGCTGTTATCGAGTTTGTTGAACAACGCAAACTCTCGTTCGTACGTGGAAGGTTCCACAATGCTGTAAGCAACCTGTATCAGGATTTCCTTTCCGTTTTTGACTGCCAGAAAATCAATCTCAAGATCTCCTTGACGAAAGACGCGTAGGCTGTAATCGCGGTATAACAGTTCGTTATAGATGATGTTTTCTAGGTTATGCGTCAGATCCCAGCGATTGTCAACTTGTCGGATAGAGTTGAACGCAACGTCTTCATTGTAGATTTTAGTGTAGTACCTTAGTTCCCGCTTGGCTTTGGTGGAAAACTGTGGCACTGAGCTGATAATGTAGGCCTCCTCAAGGTATGAGAGGTACTTAAGCACAGTGCTGAGCGTCACTTCAAGTTTTTCATTCTTGAGGAATTTCAGAATAGAGTTGGCACTGAGAATCCGAGCATTGGAAATCAGAACGAAGTTAACAAGTCGGCGGAAAATGACATCTTTTCGGATGTTGTAACGATTCAAGATGTCGTTCATCACGATGGTTTGATCTAACTCATTTAAGTACTGTACCACTGCCGCCTTTGTCTCGGATTCAATGACCTTGGGAAAGCCTCCGTAAATCATATAGTCAGTAACGGAGTATTGACGCTTGAGTTGCTCGGCATACTCTTGAAGTTCTTTGTAGACAAATGGACGAATACGGAAGGAGATATAGCGCCCGCTCAACTCTTTCGTGAATTCCCGTGAAAGCAACTTGGAGTTGCTCCCGGTAATGAACAGTGAAAGATTCTTCAACCTAAGAGATTTGCAACCAATGTTCCAATCGGGCAAGTTTTGAACTTCATCTAAAAAAACATAAAGCTTTTGATTGCCAGCCGCGATAAGAGCTTTTTCAACAACGTCTTCGAGCGCCGAGATGTCGGGGATAGTTTTGGCGGTGGCGAGTTCTTCGAAATTCAATCGTAAAGTCGGTTTCCCTTGGCGTCGAAATTCGTCTTGGATTTGTTCCATGAGCACGGATTTTCCGCAACGACGAATACCAGTGATCACTTTGATGAGATCTGATTCAAAAAAAGGACGAATTTGCTCAATGTAATGGGTTCTTTTGATCATGGAGAGCGCCTTTCAACTACAACTTTAAAATGGATTACTGATAGGGCTATTAGAAGATTTTTCAAATTTAGAGAAATCTTCTAATAGCAATGAAATATTTTAGCATCTGTAGGGAAATTTTCTAATAGCATTAGAGGAATTTTTAATTATGGTGAAATGTTCTACTATAGCAATCGGACAATTGCCCCAAACGCGCCTTTGCCTTAAAATTTCCACTTCTTTTCAACAATCAACAAGACTGCGTCGGTTAACGCACCGTCGGCGGTCGGTAGGAAAACAATATGTCGCATATTGTCAAGCGCGATTTGAGTCGCAACTGGGCGGGGTGGCTTTCCGTCGTTCTCTTCGTTTTAACCATCCCGTTGGGTAACTGGATGGTGGTCAATGTGGGTTTCGTTTGCGAACCCAATGGGCCGTGCCTCATTCCGGTGTGGCCGGGCATTATGAGTCCGTCTGCCGTGTTGGTGGCGGGGCTCGCTCTCGTTTTGCGCGACGCCGTGCATCAGCTCTTGGGCGGCAAGTGGGCACTTTACTGCATCTTCGCCGGTGCCGTACTCTCGGGCTTTATTTCCGAACCTTCTTTGATTCTGGCTTCGACCTGCGCCTTTCTTTTTTCGGAATTGGCCGACTTCTTGGTCTATACGCCCTTGCGTCACCGCAGTCTCGGCTGGGCCGTGATCTTATCCGGGCTGGCAGGCTCCATGGTCGACTCGGCCATCTTCCTGTCGATGGCTTTCGGCTCTCTTGAATTTCTTTTGGGACAGGTGATTGGCAAGTTCTGGATGAGCTTGATCGGCGGCGCGATTTTGGTGCTTTGGAAACGCTATCGTGCGCCTGCGGTGCAGACGATCTAAAGCATGTATTAAGTTTGACGGGGCAAAATGCGTTTTTGTCCCGTTTTGACATTGAAGCGGGAGATAGGAAAACTCTCGCTTTTTTCTTGCGAGAAAATGATTTTGTCCCGAAAAAAGGCCGTACCCCATGACCGAAAATCAAAACCGGATTGAAGCCGCCACTGACAAGACCGCCGTATTGATCGTCAATACCGGTTCTCCTGCCGCGCCCACCAAAGAGGCTGTGGCGCAATACCTGTTGGAGTTTTTGGGCGATCGGCGCGTGGTGGAAATGCATCCCTTGTTGTGGCAGCCGATTTTGCGCGGCATCATCATCCCGAGACGCGCGCAAGCTTCGGCCGATCGCTATAAGACGGTCTGGACCGAAGAGGGCTCCCCTTTGATGGCGATAACCGACAAAACCGCCAAGGTGCTGCAAGAAGCTTTGGGAGATGGTTTCACTGTGGACTGGGCAATGTGTTACGGCACGCATCGCATCGGCGAAGTGTTGGAAAAGATTGCCGCAACAAAGCCTGCTCGTATCGTTGTTTTGCCCTTGTACGCACAATATGCGACGCAAACGACGGCAGCCGTTTACGATGCGGTGGAGGCCGCCGTTAAAAAACTTCCGATCACGGTGCCGGTGGTGCGCATCAACGACTATTTCGATCAGCCCGCTTATATCGAAGCTTTAGCCCAACGCGTGCAAACGCATTGGCGAGAAAAGGGCGGTTTGGGCGAAGGCGGCAAACTTTTGATGAGCTTTCACGGCATTCCGCAGGCTTCTAGCGACAGGGGCGATCCCTATGAAAAACAGTGTCGCCAAACCGCGAAACTCTTACAAACGGCTTTGGGTTTGAGAGACGATCAGGTCGAGTTGGCTTTTCAGAGCAAATTCGGCAAAGCCAAATGGTTGGAGCCCTCTGCCATTGCAACAGCCGAGCGCCTGGGTCACGAACAGCTGTCTCGCTTGGACGTGATTTGTCCGGGCTTTGCCGCAGATTGTTTGGAAACCTTGGAAGAGATCGCTACCGAACTGAAGGGCATTTTCCAAAGCGCCGGCGGCGGGCACTTTCACTATATCGAATGCATGAACGCCGAGCCCGCAGCAGGCAAGCTCTATGCCGAATTGGTGCGTCACGCCATCGACAATCAGGCGTAAGATACGCGACAAAAAAGCGAAGCGAAAATTCGACACGATCGGTCTTGAAAAATTTTTCGCACGCCCCCATATAACAAAATACCTTAATTTTTGGCACATACGGAGCCTACAGTCATGGCAGAAAATACTGAAAACAAAGAAGTGAATCCGGCAGAAGAGCTCAAGAAAGCTGCCGAAGCCGCCCAGGAAGCCACGGGCAGCCAACTGCCCCCGGAAATGGGGATCGAACCCGAAGGGGCAAAAGACGACGTTGAAAAACAGTTGGCAGACGCCTTGGCCAAGGCTGCCGAAAACTTCGACCTTTACGTGCGTGCCGTTGCCGAAATGGATAACGTCCGTCGCCGCAGTGCCGAAGACGTGCAAAAAGCCCAGAAGTTCGGGGTGGAAAAGTTTGCACAGAATTTGTTGCCCGTGATCGACAGCCTCGAAAAGGCTTTGGAAATGACGGCCGAAGTCGAAGGCCCCATGCGCGAAGGTCTCTTGGCAATCGAACGCCAATTCATGCACGCCATGGAAGTCTCCGGCATGACGCCCGTGAACCCCGTAGGCGAAACCTTTGATCCCAACACGCAACAGGCCATCGCCATGGTGCCTGCTACCGAACCCGCTCAGGCCGGTCACGTGGCTCAGGTCTTCCAACGCGGTTGGAAGATTCACGATCGCGTGTTGCGCCCCGCGATGGTCGCCGTTGCTCAGGGCTAAATTTGCCTTAGCTGAAAACGCGAAACAATCGGTTGCAAAGTCCGATTAAAAAAACTTTGAGACGCCCCGTTGAATTTTCACGGGGCGTCCCCATATAGGGGTTATGAGTCAAGGGACCCCGAAGAAAAAGAGCCCTTGAATGTAACGGTTTTTAGTTAGAGCTTCGAGCGTGCAGGCGCATTTCAAAGAAATCACAAACCTGCATCTCGTAGCCACAAAGTTAAGAGGATATAAGACTATGGCAAAGATCATTGGTATCGACCTTGGCACCACCAACTCGGCTGTGGCCATTATGGAAGGCGACAAGGTTCGTGTGATCGAAAACTCCGAAGGCGCCCGTACGACGCCCTCCATCGTTGCCTATTTGGAAAACGGCGAAATCTTGGTGGGTGCTACCGCCAAGCGCCAGGCTGTCACCAACCCCAAGAACACGTTGTTTGCCGTCAAGCGTTTGATCGGCCGTCGTTATGAAGACGCCGAAGTGCAAAAGGATTTGGCCCGCGCTCCGTTTAAGATCGTGCGTGCCGACAACGGCGACGCTTGGGTGCAGGTTTTGGACGGCAAGAAACTCGCTCCCCAGCAGGTTTCTGCAGAAGTCTTGCGTAAGATGAAAAAGACTGCCGAAGACTATCTCGGCGAAGCCGTGACGGAAGCCGTGATTACGGTGCCCGCCTACTTTAACGACAGCCAGCGTCAGGCAACGAAGGACGCCGGCCGCATCGCCGGTTTGGAAGTCAAGCGTATTATTAACGAACCGACCGCAGCCGCTTTGGCCTTCGGTTTGGATAAGGCCGGCGACACCGATCGCAAGATTTGCGTCTATGACTTGGGCGGCGGTACGTTCGATATCTCCGTGATCGATATCGCCAATATCGACGGCGAAAAGCAGTTTGAAGTTTTGTCGACCAACGGCGATACGTTCTTGGGTGGCGAAGACTTCGACCAGCGCTTGGTCGAATACCTGATCACCGAATTTAAGAAAGACAACGGCTTGGATTTGTCGACCGACGTGCTGGCCCTGCAGCGCTTGAAGGATGCTGCCGAAAAAGCCAAGATCGAATTGTCCAACCGTCAGGAAACTGAAATCAATCTGCCCTACATCTCGGCAGACCAGACCGGCCCCAAGCACATGAACATGACGATTACGCGCGCCAAGTTCGAAAGCATGGTCGAAGATTTGGTGCAGCGCACGATCTCTCCCTGCCGCAAGGCTTTGCAGGATGCAGGCGCTTCCACGTCCGACATCTCCGACGTGATTTTGGTGGGCGGTATGAGCCGTATGCCGCGCGTTCAGGAAGTGGTGCGCGAATTCTTCGGTAAGGAACCGCGTAAAGACGTCAACCCCGACGAAGCCGTGGCTATCGGTGCTGCAATTCAGGGTCAAGTGTTGACGGGCGATCGTCGCGACGTTCTGTTGCTCGACGTCACGCCCTTGACCCTCGGTATCGAAACCTTGGGCGGCGTGATGACGGCCATGATCAAGCGCAACACCACGATTCCGACCAAGCACTCGCAGGTATTTTCGACTGCCGAAGATAATCAGCCTGCCGTGACCATTAAGGTCTATCAGGGTGAACACGAAATGGCCGCTTCCAACAAACTGTTGGGCGAATTCAACCTCGAAGGTATCCCGCCGTCTCCGCGCGGCTTGCCCCAGATCGAAGTGACGTTTGATATCGACGCCAACGGCATCTTGCACGTCAACGCCAAGGATAAGGCCACGGGCAAGGAAAACACCATCACGATTAAGGCTTCTTCCGGTTTGAGCGAAGAAGAAATCAAGAAGATGGTGGCCGATGCCGAAGCCAACAAGGCCGAAGACCATCGCCGCTTCGAATTGGCCCAGTCTCGCAACCAGGCCGATGCTGCAGTGGCTCAGGTTCAGAAGACCTTGAAGGACTTGGGCGACAAGGTTGACGGTGCCGATCGTGCCGCTTGCGAATCCGCCATCAAGGATGTGGAAGACCGCATCAAGGGCGAAGACAAGGCCGCAATCGACAAGAGCGTCGAAGCCCTGATGGCCGCCGCTCAGAAGATCGGTGAAAAGTTGAATCAAGCTGCAGCTGCCGCTCAACAGCAGCAGGCTCAGCCGGGCGCCCAAGAGGCTGCCAGCGGCGCCAAGCCCGATGACGTGGTCGATGCCGACTTCAAGGAAGTCAAGCACTAATCGCGCGTTAGGCTAGGACGGAGAAGGGACGAAAATCCTTTCTCCGACTCAAAAGAAACATACTTGGAGAAGGTCGAAAATTCGCTTTGAGTTGAGCGTTTTCGGCCTTTTTCATTCTGCAATCGGAAGTTTTTAAGTTAGTTTATGGCTGATCAGGATTATTACGAGGTACTAGGCGTTGCCAAGGGGGCAACCGACGATGAAATCAAAAAGGCGTATCGTCGTTTGGCCATGAAGTATCACCCCGACCGCAACAACGGCGACAAAGCGGCCGAAGAAAAGTTTAAGGCCGTGGGCGAAGCCTATGCTGTGCTTTCCGATCCGCAAAAACGCGCTGCATACGATCGTTACGGCAAGGCCGGGATCGATCCCAATGCCGCAGGCGGTTTCGGCGGATTCGGAGGCTTTGGCGGCGGTGCGCAAGGCGGGTTCGGAGACTTCGGCGACATCTTCTCCGAAATCTTCGGCGGCGGTGCCGGTCGCTCTCAGCGTCGCGGTCCGCAAGTGTATCGCGGTGCCGATACGAGCTACTCTTTGGAAATTTCCTTGGAGCAGGCTGTCAAGGGTGCCAAGACCGATATCCGTGTACCCGTTTGGGAAGAATGCCAAACCTGTCACGGTTCGGGTTGTAAAGAAGGTACGAGCAAAAAGACGTGTCCGCACTGCGGCGGCACGGGGACCATCAATACCAGCCGCGGCTTTTTGCAGGTGCAGCAAACGTGTCCGTACTGCCACGGCACGGGTCAGATCATCGAAAATCCGTGCGGCGAGTGCGGCGGCGTGGGTCGCGTGCGCAAAACCAAGACTTTGGAAGTGTCGATTCCTGCCGGTATCAATCACGGGCAGCGCATTCGTATTCAAGGTAAGGGCGAACCGGGTTTGAACGGCGGCCCCAACGGCGACCTTTACGTGCAGATTTTGGTGCGCGAGCATGAAATCTTCCAACGCGACGGCGACGATTTGCATGCCGATTTGCCGATTAGCTTTGCCACCTCGGCTTTGGGTGGCGAAGTCAGCGTGCCGACGATGGATACTGAAGCGCGTATCAGCATTCCCGAAGGCACGCAAACCGGTAAGGTCTTCCGCTTGCGCGGCAAGGGTGTGCCCAATTTGCACACCAAACAACCGGGCGACCTTTACGTGCACGTTTATGTCGAAACGCCCGTGAATTTGTCTGCCAAGCAAAAGAAGCTTCTCAAAGAGTTCGACGACTCTTTGAAGGAAGCCGGTAGCAAGCACTCGCCTCAGAGTTCGGGCTTTCTCGATAAGATGAAGTCTTTCTTCTCGTAAGTCCCCGCTTTTCGAGAAGATTAGGGTATATTACTTATGCATGATCGACCGATACCTTCGACCCCATCCAAAAGGTATCGGTCTTTTGAGTGTCTATTAAAAAGGGTGCAGACGCTGCGCCCGAAAACAGGAGAAACGAAACATGACCAACAAGTTTGCCGGCACCCAGACCGAAAAGAATCTCTGGGCCGCTTTTGCAGGCGAATCTCAGGCTCGCAACAAGTATGACTACTTTGCCGGCTTTTCCCGCAAGGAAGGCTTCCAGCAGATCGCCGAAATCTTCATGGAAACGGCTGCCA
>CALKKK010000131.1 GCA_937995395.1 uncultured Sutterella sp.
CCGTTTACGCCGCCCGCGATCATGGGGTTGGGTGCATTGGGCGGGATTTCCTTTAATCTTTGCTCGACCACGGGGGCAACGCCCTCTGAACTTTCCAAAGTGGCAAATCAGGTAGCAACAGAGTTGTCCGCGTCGCCCTTGGTACGCTCGGCCATGACGAGCTTTAAGGCCAACACGGTGCAGTTGCGCTTCTCTTTGGATCGCGCAAAGGCAGAGCTTTTGGGTATTTCTGCCTCAAGCGTTTACTCGGCTTTGCAAAATGCGCTTGCTTCCTACTACATCAACGACTTCACGTTGGAAAACAACAACTTTGAAGTCATCATGCAGGCGCAAGCCGGTTACCGTGCCTCGATTTCCGATATCGAAACTGTGTTTGTGCAAAACACAGACGGTCAGCAAGTGCCGTTATCGGCAATCGGCAAAGTCACAGTTGAAGTGGGTGCCAGAGAATTGGCTCGTTTCAACAAGATGTCGTCGGCTTCTCTCAATGTGCAAACGGCCGACGGTGTGAGTACCGGCGACGTTTTCAAAACGATTGAGTCGTTGAAACTGCCGCAAGGCTATGAAATCGAATGGACGGGCATGAGCCGTCAGGAAAAGGACAACCAAGGCGAAATCGTGATCTTTACCGGTTTGGCATTGCTTTTTGCCTATCTCTTCCTGGTGGCGCAATACGAAAGCTGGACAATGCCCGTTTCCGTGATGCTTACCGTCGTCTTTGCCCTTTGCGGCGGTTTGTTGGGGCTAAAACTCACCGGAGGCGACTTGAACATCTACGCTGAATTGGGCTTGGTGATGTTGATTGGCCTCTCGGCAAAAAGCGCCATCCTGATGGTGGAATTTTCCAAGGTCAAACGCGAGTCAGGGATGTCAGCCGAAGACGCCGCCTTGGCGGGCGCCTCACAGCGTTTCCGCGCAGTGATGATGACAGCTTGGTCCTTTATCTTCGGCGTACTGCCTATGGTCTTTGCCTCGGGTGCCGGTGCGGCAAGTCGTCAATCGATCGGCATTACGACTTTTTCGGGGATGCTTTTAGCGAGCATCGTCGGGATTGTGTTTACGCCGCTTTTCTACACTTGGATTGAAAAGCTTCTGGCGAAAGTCAAAAGCAAATAGTTGAAGTCCTTTATCGTTAAGAACGGCTCCGATTCATAAACGAATTCGGGGCCGTTTTATTCATATAAAAAAAACGCGAACAGACCGCAAAGCCCGTTCGCGTAAGGGAGGTATATGGATTCTTCAAAAAAATTACTTTTTCATAAAACCTGATAAATGAATTGATGCACGCAACCGACTTTTAAACCGACTTTTAAACCGACTCTTTCAGAAGCATCACTGTTGCATTTTGACTTCCGCAATATTTCTAACAAGCAAGGTTCCGACAACAATGACACCGCCGACAACAGCCATCAGACTAGGTGTCTCACCGATTGTCAAAAACACCCAAATAGGATTGAGGATGGGTTCAATTGTCGCAATCAAAATAGCCGTCAAAGCATTGACACGCTTAATTGCCCCTGCATACAAAATAAATGCCAAACCGCCATAAACCAGCCCTAAATACATACCGCCGGCTATTGCACTGGTCGTCAAATTCGTTGTTACCAACTCCGGCAAACTGACTGCTAAAGCAATCAAATTACCCAAAAAGATCGAGCCGGCAGGATTGGCGTCCTTTTGCATTCTTGAAAAAACAATAAACAGCGCATAAGACAAGCCGCTCAGGACTGCCACGGCATTGCCGAGCATGTGCCCTGGAGATGCCTTGTCCATAAAAAACAAAAATATGCCGGCCATCACGCATCCGATGGCTAACCAATCTCTGCTTGAAACCTTTTCTCGAAGCAACCACCAGGAAAAAATCGCCACAAAAACAGGAGCCGTATATTGCAACAAAATTGCATTGGCAGCAGTTGTCCACATCGTTGAGGCCGAGTAGCAATATGCCATAGAGCAATATGCAGCGGCTCCTGCCCACTGAGCTCGGCTAAATGTCAACAGTTTTTCTCGACGATAAACAATGAGAAATAAAAGCATGCAAAAAATGCTTCTTATCCCTGTCAAGGCTGTCGGTGAACAGTCGGACAATTTAACGGCCAGTCCCCCTGTACTCCAAATAACAGCGGTTAACAAAACGGCCAGTTGTGCCGACTTCGAGTTTTCGAATCTCATGTCGAACCTTATTGAAATAATTTTGAATCATCTCTTGTACGGTGCCGGTCATGTAATAACGGCACCGTACAGAGAGGAGCACTGAATTAAAGTAAGAATTGCAACACAATCAGCGCAACGATATTGCCCACAATACAGCTAGGAATCACTCGCTTGGACAGTTCCAACGGATTAACATTGGCAACACCGGCCAAAATAATGCACACACCGGCCACAGGAGAAATTGTTCTACCGAGAGAGCCGCCATAATAAGCAGTCATACCCAACAGATCGATATCCAAACCGATGGATGCCGCATGCGGTGTAATGGCATTGTTAAAGGCCAATGTGGCCGCATCGCCGGAACCGCTCAGAGCACCGATAAGGAACGGCCCCCAAGAGCCGGCGATCTTAGCCAAGTCGGTAGAGTTCTTCATAGCCTCCAACAACACATCGATGAGACCGAGTTCCTTCATACCTGTCGTAAACACTGCTGCCGCTGCAATAATCGTGACAATTGCACCGAAACCGTTACCCATACCGTTGCAGAATCGCTTGGCTACTTCAGCCGGGTTTGTCCATGTCACCAAAAGCGTAATCATCATGCACAGCAACATGACTTGAGGCACAGACAAGGAAATAATCAAACCGACTTGCTTGGCACCGAGAATCAACAGAATCAACGGCAACAAAGGCATCAAGGCTTTCAGATAATTGACCTTAAAACTTTTGACTTCCTCCATAACAGCTTCGCTACTTTCACCGGGAATTTGATAACCCTTGTTTTCCTTTTTGAGTAAAGCTGTCAGATACATACCAATACTACAAACCAGCAACACGGCACCGGCAGCAGGCAATGTTCTGATCACAACATCGGCAACATCGGTATGAGAAAATCCCGTGATCAAAGCAATGTGAGGCGAAGAAATACTTGCACACCCGCCCCAGGTCGCCACAAGCAATGTTGCAGCCGCCATGGCCGGGTGAATTCCTGCACGGATTAAAACAGGAATAATGATCGGGCCGATTGTGGCGGCCAGACCGGCAGGACTACTCATAGCCATCGCCAAAATCCAAGTCACGACAACGGTACCGGGAATCAACAACGCCTTAAAACGAAGAACATACTTAAGTGCAAAAAACGAAAAATGTTTATCACACTCCGTCAATGAGATAACCTGTGCAAAACCCATAGCACAAGCGATGATCGGAACCAGCCAACTCGAGGTCAGCATCTTTGTAAACGAGTCGAATGCCGCCAACGGATGTCCGCTCAGAACACACATCAACAAACCGGCACCGAAAAGAGTCGCACGGACTTCCCATTGCTTAATAATGGCTATAAAAGCCAAAACAACAATCAGAGCACCAATCCACATCATCATGGTTTCTCCTTTGAAAAGATGTTGCAGACGGAAAATTGGAAAACTTTTCCACTTTCCATTTATATTTAGGTTATTCCACCGGGAAACTCATCGGTGACATTTCTTCATGACTGCGCCCCTTCCAGTCACGCTTGACAACATTGGCCCACATATGTTCTGCCGCCTGTTGCGTTTGTCGACACAAGCTCGCCTCATCAAAGCCAATCAATTTACCCTGATCAACCAACATGCGGCCGTTGACAATAACTTTGTCAATATGTCTGCTATCGGCCGTGTAAACCAAAACTTTGATCGGATCTCGCATCGGAGTAAATTCCATATTCTGCGTGTTGATCACGACGATATCGGCCTTGGCCCCCTCGCATAAACGCCCCAAATCATTCCTACCCAATGCTTTTGCACCGCCCAAAGTCGCAGCATTGAATACGTCGGCCGCGGTACATTTCCATGTATCCGTTTCGGCAATCTTTCCGAAAACGGCAGCAGAATGCATTTCATGAATCATGTCTTGCGGGAAACTGTCTGTTCCGAGAGACAAGTTGATACCCATCTTCTTGTATTTGTAGAACGATTCAAGGATCATTCCTCTTCGACCGTATACCCACGGGCAATGAACAACGTTCGTCTGATCACGGGCAATGGTTTCCAACTCATGACCGAACTTCAGTGCATTAAGCGTATGACCGCTGGGCATGATGTAGTGGCTATAGAGTGTGTCGGGACCGCAAATTCCGTTTTCATGTAAAAACTCAGCAGGAGTCATACCAAATCGGTCAATAACCGTACGGATTTCGTTAATGGACTGCGCGGCATGAATTTGAATGAGCATTCCTGTGGCATCCGCTGCCTTTCGAACCTCTTTCAAGAAATCGGGAGTGACACAGTCAGCCTGTCCCGGATACAGAGCCAAGCGGACACGATCATCGTATGTGCCTGAGTATTTCTCATGCATGTCAACGCAATACTGCAATCTCTCAAAAGCATCAGGTTCGTTCCATTCGTAATGAACGGTTCTGCCGTCTTTGGTCATAAATACGCAGGAGCGAGCCATCGTCCCGATATAGGCTCTTACACCCGATTCACCGATCATTTGAATCATCGGTTCCGTACCGCGACCAAGTTCAAATATCGTTGTCGAGCCCTTTTTTATGATCTCACCCAGCGAAAAACGAAACACGCTTTCTTGATCGTTGATATCAAGATGAGTGACGCGAAGCGACTCGTACAAACTTGTGCCATAAAAAATGGGACTGCCGATATCTTCTAAAAATCCCTTTTCGACCGGACTTGCAGCGACGTGGCAGTGACAATTGATCAATCCGGGAATGACGAACCCCTGATTGGTGTCGATAACTTCGTCAGGCTTGCCTAAAAACTTCGGTCCTG
The DNA here is from genome assembly GCA_937995395.1 of uncultured Sutterella sp. GTDB lineage: Bacteria > Pseudomonadota > Gammaproteobacteria > Burkholderiales > Burkholderiaceae_F > Duodenibacillus. Next base: position 4,923 of record CALKKK010000131.1, read on the forward strand.
CGTACACGATAGTGTCGCCCTGATAAGCAACCTCTCCGTGACGATATAAAACATGACCGCCATTTTTGTAACCTACCACAAAGGCGTTGTTACGTAACAAAACAACTGGAGCATTGACTTGCATTGTTCATTTTCTCCTGTTTGTAAAAGGCTTCCCAAGCGATACTCGCTTCGAAAGATGTCGAATCGGAACCTGAATACGAGGTCGATTTTTTTTGTTTTCCGTATTGTGGAAATTGTTTCCACATTATAAACGATAAATAGACAAGAAAACTGTTGCTATTCAATTTTTTTAAGCGAATCCTAGGGCGTTGCTGATCTCAAAGGAACATTTTGTAATGCTGTCGATCAATTCTTGTTCAGAAACATTGGCCTTGATGCCGGTCACAGCTACGGATGCTTTGACCGTACCGTCATAGTTTCTGATGGGTGCCGCAACAGCAATAACCCCCAGCTCCAACTCTTCGTCACACACTGCGTAGCCCTGTTCTCTACATTTTTTCAAATCCGCAAAAACATCTTGTTGCGACGTTTTGGTTTTATCGGTGTAGCGCATTAAAGGAGCGTTGCACTCAATCAGACTTCGAATCTTCTTGTCACTGAAAAAAGCTGCAATAATCTTTCCGGCTGCGGCAGCATGAAACGGCATATCGTTGCCGAGTTGCGCGGCAAACTTTGCCTGAGAACTGCTCGTCTCATTCACGCAGGAAATGCAGACGACTTCAGCATTGCTCTCACGACTAAGATAAACGATATTTTTTAACGCTGCGGCGGCCTTCAGCATCGGAGCGCGGGAAACCTCAATCAACCGATCGCCGTTGAGCATACCGGCTGTCAGGCGAAGCATTTTTAAACCCAGTCGATAAAACTTGGTCTTCTCATCCTGTGCAACGAGCCCGTTATCGATCAATGAGTGTAAAAAACGATGCGCCGTTCCCAGCGGCATATCTAATTTTGCACAAATCTCCGATATCGGAAGACCGTCAGTATTGCGACTAAGCAAATCTAAAATAACAACCGCCTTATCGATTGATTGAATTCCCACTTTCAACTCCGAAAAAGTCCATTTATTTGACTACAGATGATACCTACTCTAAGCCGCTAAAGGAACTTTTTACCTTACTCGCTAACTCTTATAAGGCTCACGACGTTTTGCAGACTGATTTAAATATCACTTTTTCAATGCCTGAGCAAATGTAGGATTAATCAGCCATTCTGCAATTTCTTCTTTTTGCTTTTGCGTTACAGCTCCCTTTTGATAAGCGGTTTCCAAAACGCTGACAACAGGCATAACCGCAATCAAGTTGAGACACAAATTGTCAAACAACTTTCTGGTTTCGGGAAAATCAAAATTCGTTACCGTGAGGACTTCTCGAACATCGGCCCCCTCTTCACGCAAAATTTCAACAGCCCTGCGACATGTGTGTCCGGTGGCAATATGATCGGTCACGAGTAACACGCGTTTGCCGGCAACGGTAGCACCCTCTACTTTCATTTTCTCCGGCGGGTTAACGCCAAGATGAACGACGGCAGCCGGCAATCCCATACGAAATGCCACAGCCTGTGCTTGCATGGCACTCGAATAGTCCGTACCGACAATCACATCCGGCGCCAAACAATTTTCATCAATTCTGCTTTGCATCAGCTCCGTCAGATCTCTCCAATCGGCTGCGTTGGACAAAAATACATGATTGTCGATTTTCACAGGTGTTATCAATCCTGAAGACAAACACACGGTCTCGTCCGGACAAAATCGGATGGCACCCGACTCAATGAGCTTGGCCTTGACCAGATTTAAAGCAATACGACTCGTGTAACTGGCTTGAAATTTTCTCGGCATGATCAGATTCCCAATACTTTACGTCCATTCACAGTTGCAATACGGACAAGTTCGTCAAAATCGTTGAAATGACAGGCTGTAGCCAAGACTCTCAATTCGGTCCATAAATCTCCGTGAGTCCAGGGCAAAACGGCATCGCTGACATTGTCGGTACCGATAGACACGACAATGCCTGCCGGCGCCATTTCATCGACCGGAGCAATTGCGTTATGACCGGGACTGATCGACTCCGTTCTTCTGGTATCCAGCCATGCGGTCGGACAACAGGTCACCATTAAACCGGCCTGTTTCATCAATGCGTAAAGCTCTTTGCGATAGTTTTCGGTGTGCGCCGCCACAGAGATACAGTGAATCGCGGTAACACGATTTTGCATACCGTGCTCGATCGTTTTATAGGCCAGCATTTCCGTTTCATATTCGGTGGATTTGTCAAACTGATCGATGTGCAACTGAACGGGCTTATTGAGTTCCTTTCCCTTGGCCAAAAAAATGTCGAAAGACTCTGCCGATCTTCCGTGATCAAACTCGTCTCTCATTGGGATTCCGCCGATGATGTCCACAAGTTCGGAGCCGATATCAAACCAGTGACGGGCTTCGTCGGTCAACACGCCTTTAATAGCCTGATTAACGTACTTGATCGTAATGTCTTGGGCAAACTTTTCTCTTGCTCGCAAAGCACCTTTGATGGCACGATCACCGGCCACCGGATCGATATCCACGTATGTTGCACAAGCTGTGCACCCCTGTTCGATCATGCTTTCAAAAAAGCGACAAAAACGCGAGTAAAAATCGTTTTCCGTCGATTCGCGCTTGAAGCGATCGATAGCATCCCACTTTTGTTGAAGCGTGCAGGTCTGCGTGATTTGCAACATTTCTTCCGACAAAGTGTATGCCCTGTCGGCATGCGCGTGTGCATTGACCCAACCGCCGGCCTTTTTGATCGCCGGCTCTAAAATTTCACGAACCGTACAGGCAGATTGAAATTGTGATGACATGTTTTCTCCTGTTATTGATTGGACATCGTCGAATCGTTATCAGCCTCCAAACCGATACCCAATTCCTGTTGTCGGTTCAGCGCAAGAACATAGCAATAAATGCGTTTCACTCCGTCCGGTGACGTCTGGACATAGACGCCTTGCAATTCCGGTGCAAATCCCGAGAAGCGATTGATCGCTTCTTGTAAAGCCATAAAGTAATCGAAAACTGCATCGGACCAAACTTCGCCGGGTACGCAACAGAGCACTCCGGGCGGATACGGCAATGCACCTTCCAGAGCAATCCGGCCGCGAGCCTGACTCAACTCGATGAGCTCGGCATTACCGCGAATGTATTCGTAATGCGCATCCTGCGGCTTCATGACGGCCTTGGGGAAATGCACTTGACGGAACATTTTTTTCTGAAGATCCTTCAGATTGCTGTTGCGATAATAGTCGTGCATTTCCTGACAGAGCTGTCTGAGCGTGTAATGACGATAGCGATCTTCATGGCTACGGTAAAGCGAAGGCAACACCTCAACCAGAGGCGCATCGCGATCGAGCATCTGTTCGAATCGTTGCAGCTGATTGACCAATCTTTCCAATTTGGCAATATTTTCAGCCGGCGTCATCAAAAAGAGAATTGAATTCAAATCGGCCTTTTCGGGAACGATACTGTTTTCTCTCAAAAACTGAGCCAAAACAGTTGCAGGCACCCCGAAGTCTTCATAATTTCCGTTTTCGTCAATACCCGGTGTGGTCAACAACAACTTGCAGGGATCGACAAAATACTGATCTTTCCCATACCCTTCAAAACCGTGCCAACGTTTGGCGGGATCGAATAAAAAGAAACGTCGATCATTGGCAATCGTATCCGTATCCCAATCCTGCCACTTGCGCCCGTCAACTTCTGTCGGAATAAACGGACGAATATATCGACAGTTATTCAGAATCAGCTTTCGTGCTTCGACAACGACACGAACACAATCTCGCCAGATTGCTCGACCGCTTTCGCCGTCATTCATCTTTGCATTGACGTCCAGCGCTGCAAACAACGGATAAAACGGGCTGGTAGAGGCCTGCATCATAAAAGCATTGTTGACGCGCTTATGCGGCACATACCTGGCCTGTCCCTTGATGTGATGATCCTTCTTGTGAATCTGCGATGTTTGCGAAAAACCGGCTTGCTGCTTGTGAACGGATTGCGTCACAAAAATGCCAGGATCCTCGGGACCTAAATCCAATAACATCGGAGAGCAATCCTTCATCATCGGAATAAATTGTTCATAGCCGACCCAAGCCGAGTCAAACAGGATGTAATCGCACAGGTGACCGATGCGTTCTACCACTTGTCTGGCGTTGTAAATTGTGCCGTCATACGTACCCAACTGGATGACGGCCAATCGAAACGGTCGTTTCTTTTGCTCCGAGCCCGGGGAAACTTTGCGAACTTCTTCACGCAAATATGCCTCGTCAAAACAATGATCGTCGATACCGCCGATAAAGCCGTAAGCATTGCGAGCCGTTTCCAAATACACCGGAATGGCGCCCGACATTAACAATGCACCGTGATGATTGGATTTGTGATTGTTTCGATCAAAGAGCACCAAATCGCCCGGAGCCAGAACAGCACTCAAAACCACCTTATTCGAAGCGGACGTACCGTTCAAAACAAAGTAGGTTTTATCCGCGTTATAAGCTCTGGCAGCGGCTTTTTGCGCCTCACACGGTGCCCCTTCGTGAATGAGCAGATCCCCCATCGACACGTCGGAATTGCACAGGTCGGCGCGGAAAACGTTTTCTCCGAAGAAGTCGTAAAACTCACGACCGACCGGATGTCTGCGGTAGTACTCGCCGCCTTGATGTCCGGGGCAGTCAAACTGCGTATAACCGCGGGAAACATAGTTTTCCAAGCTTCCGAAAAACGGCGGCAGAAGCCTGTCTTCGTATTCCAGCGCCACGGAATCGACCTGCCGGCCGTAATAACCGGCATTGGTTAAGTCGTAATTGAAAATACCGCGAACATGTCCCAAAACATCATCAGCCAAAGCTTCTTTGGAGCTATGCACGACAAAGGTCGGAATACCGAAACCGGTTTCTTTGACTCGGCGGATCCACGACAAGGCATCGGCATCGTTAAACACAACGGCAGAAACTTCCGTCAAGTCGGCTTCATCAAGAGCAACCGTCGGTCGTTCGGTACGAATGTAGCGCAACAAATCCGGATTAATCGCCACTTTCATTTTTTTCATGCGATGCTCTCCTCTTGCGTCGTTGCAGTTTCCTCGTTGCCTTTTTCTTCGGCTTGGGCAGCGACCTTCGTCACAAGCACCTGATCGATACGCGAGCCTTCCACGTCGATAATTTCAAACTTGTAGCCGGCAAACGTGACACTATCGGTCAACTTGGGCACGCGGCGCAGCATATACATCATGAAGCCGGCAATCGTTTCATAAGTTTCTTCTTCGGGCATGCGTTCGATGTCAAACATTCGTTCCACATCGTCCACAGGAGTGGTGCCGTCAACTAACCACGTCCCGTCTTCGCGACGCACGATCTGACTGTCTTCAGGACCGGTCACCAAATCGCCCATAATGATCCAGAGAATGTCTTTAAGTGTGATCAAACCGACCGTCAAGGCGTATTCATTGACCACGACCGAGAAGTCCGTGTGCTGAGATTTGAACAAATCCAAAGTTTCAGACAGTGTCAAAGCATCCGGCACAGACAACACCGGCTTGACGAGTCCGCTGTCTTTCAGAGAGAAACTCTTGCCTTCCACATAGCGCTTGAGCAACTCTTTGGAGTCCACGCAACCGATCACATGATCGATATCTTTGTCACAAACCAAAAACTTGTCGTGCGGATTGTTTTTAATCTTTTCCGTGATGCTTTCATAAGATTCCTGCAAATCAAAGAAAACAACCTCGTCACGTGCCGTCATCGCACTCGGCACCAAGCGACTTTCCAAATCCATTACATTGGTAATAGCCGATTTCTCATTAGGAGCAATCACACCGGCGGCTGCACCGGCCTCGACTGTTGCCAAAATATCTTCGTTGGTAATCTTGTCGTTTGCCTTCGTAGGCACGCCGAAGATCTTCATGATGAAACTGGAGATGCCGGATAAAAACCAGACGAGCGGTTTAAAGACGACAATGAAAAACATCATGAGGCGAACCATTCCCAAGGCCACTGCTTCCGGGCGACTCATAGCAATGCGCTTAGGAATCAGGTCAGCAAACAACACAAACAAAAGCGTAACTAAAACGAACGAACATGCAAAAGCGACGGACGTCACCATTTCCGACGGCAAAATCCATTTCAACACTTCGGCAAACACCTCGGTAAAAGCTGCCTCACCGACGATACCGCCCAAGATTGCTACAGCATTGATGCCAATTTGAACGACAGAGAAAAAGGCGCCGGGATTGTCTTTCAACCCCAAAACCATTTTGGCTCTAAGATCCCCCTTTTCCTGCAATCTGACTAAACGCAACTTTCTTGAGCCGGCCAATGCAATTTCCGACATCGCGAAATAAGCCGCGGCAATCAATAAAAGAATGATTCCGATAACATTACCCAGTAAATCCACAATAACCTCTCACCATCAAAATTAATTTCTTCTCATTTTTTCGAAACCCAATGCACGATATCGGAGCTGTCGAAAACAATCTTTTTAGTTTTTGAAAAATTTTCCCTCAAATCTTCATTACCAAGTGTCGGGCGACGTCACCCGACACTTGTCTGAGAATGATTTACAAAACGTACTGCAGGATGATCATCGCCACTAAGTTGGTCAAAATAACCGTAGGCGCAACACGTTTACTCAACTGCAAGGGATCAACCTTGGCTACGCCGGCACAAATAATGCAGACACCGGCAACGGGAGACAGCGTACGGCCAAGTGCACCGCCCAAATAAGCCGTCATACCCAAAAGATCCGTATCCAAACCGAAGCTGGCTGCATGCGGTGTAATGGAAGTATTGAACGCCAACGTTGCAGCGTCGCCCGATCCGCTCAACGCGGCGATCAGGAAGGGACCCCAGGAAGAGGAAATCTTTGCCAAATCGCTCGAAGACTTCATCGCATCAATGAGTGCATTGATCAATCCCAACTCGCCCATACCTGCCGTAAATACTGCTGCGGCGGCAATCAAGCTGACGATAGATGCAAAGCCTTCGCCCATACCGTTACAGAACGACTTCATGGCATTAAACGGATTGGTACGGCTGACGATCAAAGTCAAAACCGAGCACAGAATCATGGCCTGAGGAACGGTCAACTTCATGATCCAACCGATCTGATCAGTACCGAGAATAAGCAAAATAATCGGCAACATCGGCATCAGAGCCATCAGGTAGTTCACTTTGAATTCACGAACTTCCTGCATCACGTCTTCAGCTTGACCGTCGGTACCGTGGCAAACGTAACCCTTATTTTCTTTACGTAAAACTGCTGTCAAGTAGATACCGATGAGCGTAATGGCAAGACCGGCCAAAGATGCGGGCAAGACCTTCAACACAATCGACGGAACATCGGTTCCGGAGTAGGAGCCGACCAAGGCAATCAAACTTGAAGAAATACTGGTGTATTCGCCCCAGGTACCGAGCAAAACCGTGGCAGCCGCCATGGCAGGATGCACACCTGCACGCATCAAGACGGGAATAATGATCGGAGCAACTGCGGCTGCAAGACCTGCCGGAGAGTTAATTGCATTGGAGAAAACCCAAATTAACAATACCGACATCGGCACTAAAAAGCCTTTAACACGAAGCAAATAGCGCAATGCAAAGAAAGAAAAGTGCTTGTCGCACCCGGTCAAGGAGATCACGCAGGCAAAACCCATTGCACAAGCGATGATCGGAACAAGAAAGCTTTGAACCAATAACTTGGTAAAAGTGTCGATAGCAGCCAAGGGATGGCCTGCAATGGAGCACATCAAAACACCGGCAACAAAAAGACAGGTTCTTGGTTCCCACTTTTTGATAATGCCGACAAAAGTCAATATAACGATTAGGACTCCTACCCAAAGCATTGTATTTCTCCTGCTGGTAGTTGAATCAATCCCTGATCTTTGGTTTAAGAACTTCGAAGGAATGATTACTTTGGTTTAGTTATTTTTTCCATATTATGGAAATATTTTCCAATTTTGTGATGTGAAAAAACGAAAAATTTCATCAATGCCGCATCATCCTCCACAATTGTTTTGATCGCGAGATCGAACCGCCTCAACTGCAAATTTGACAGCCTCTTGCGTTCCGTCAATGACCGGAATGCTGATTTTTTGACGCAGTCGGCTCGCAACACAGCTCATGCCGGCACAACCGAGTACGACAGTGGAAAAATTTTGTTGTTTTAAAGCCGATTCAACTGTATGTTCAAGACACTCGACAACCTCGTCGTTACTCATTTCTTCGTTGTATCCGGTGGGTATGGATACGAATCGATCTTCCAATCCCAGTCGACGAGCCAAAGCCTTTTTTCTCGGAACGGATGCTTCCGATATCACAAGAATTGCCGACTCCCCGGCATAAGCCGAAGCTGCTTTTAAAGAAGAGGATCCGATTCCATAACAAGGCTTACCCGTAACTTCTGCAACGGCACCGACAGCCGGATCGCTATGACATGCAATCACAAATGCATCTGCCTGATCCGACAGTTCTTTTGTTTTTTGCATCGTCCAATAAGCCGCTTGCACTTCCTGAGCATCGGAATTGATCAGTGCCGGAGATTGTTCGACATGTCGGCAAATAAACTCGATTTTTTCATCCATATCGGCAACTGCACTTTTAGCCGCCTGTTCGATGACGGCATTCATCGCTTGTGTCGAATTCGGATTAATCAAGCAAATTCTCATCTGACTTCCCTTCGATTACACCAGACTACACTTTCGATAGCGTTTTGCCCGGTTTGGCTCACGGCGCAAACCGGGCATACCGTTTACTTTTTAAGCGGATCGGCAGCCGCAACGAACTGCCCCTGCTGAATGCCGGTCAACTTTCTATCTTTCATCACCACAGTACCGCGAACAATAGCGGTCACCGGGTACCCCTTAAGTTTGAAGCCGTCATAAGCAGAAACCTTGCTCACGCTCTGGAACTTGCTGATATCGACCGTTTCTTCATGGTCGAAATCCATCACCGTGATATCGGCATCCATCCCGACTTGCAGGAAGCCCTTGCGATGATCGAGACCGAAAAGCTTTGCGGGCGTTTCCGAAAGCACGCGAGCCAAATCGTTTTCGGTGATCTTGCCTTCATTGACGGCGTTAGCCATCAACGGCACCAAGGTTTCCAAGCCGCACATACCGGACGGAATCTTAAAGAGGCTGGCCTGTTTTTCTTCTGCCGTATGCGGTGCATGATCGGAACAAACGTGAGAGACGATACCTTCTCTTAAACCTTCCCACAAACGATCCTGGTCGGCCTGATCGCGCACCGGCGGATAGCCCTTGATCATGGGACCGACGCGCTTAAAGTCGTCCTTAGTCAAAACAAGATAGTGCGGGCAGGTTTCTGCCGTGATCTTCAGTCCCTTCTTCTGTGCTTCTTCGACCAAATCGACCGTTTCCTTAGCAGACGTATGAAGCACATGCAATCTGCAACCGGTTGCCTTGGAGAAAGAAATGGCGGTTTGCACCACGGTTTCTTCCGCAACGCGAGGACGGCATGCCAACAAGGCTTCGTATTCCGTCGGATAATCTTCAGGATGAATTTCAGCCGTCAAACGACGAATCAACGGTGCATTTTCTGCGTGAATGGCAAGCAACTTGCCGGTCTTGGCCACAGACCTGAAGATATCGTAAACCTGACCGTCATCCAAAGGCGGGAACACGTCCGGGTCATTCGGATCGAAGTTATAGATCAAGTTGAAGTTGCTGCGCTTGAGAGCATAACCCCAGAAGAACTTGAAACCGGCCACACCCAAAGAAGAAAGCTCTTCGATATCGGCATTATTCAGATCACCCACGCAAAGCGCCCACATGGCAAAGTCAACGTAGGCTTTGCTTTCAAGGTTGGCCTTTTGCTTGCGGAAGTTTTCAGCATTGCACACTGCCGGAACGGCGTTGGGCATTTCAACTAGGCTCGTCACACCGCCCATAGCGGCAGCTCGGGTCGAGTGCCAGAACGTTTCCTTGTGCAAAGCGCCGCCGTCGCGAGAGTGAACGTGCGTATCGATAAAGCCGGCATAAACTTTCTTGCCGGTTGCATCCACAACTTCCTTGGCCTGGCCGAGATCGGCTTCCGAAATAGCCTGAATGATGCCGTCTTTGACATACACATTGGCTTTATAGCTTTCATGTCCCGTTACAACGGTACCGTTAACTACAGCTAAATCCCACATCTTCGATTCTCCAACTTCAATTAATCGTCATAGCCCGCGATCGCGGTAAACAAAACTTCCGTACCCAACATGAAGTCTTCCAACTTCATCTTTTCATAAGGGTTGTGAGAGCCGTCCTGATTGGCAACGAAAATCATGCTCGAAGGCACTCCCATATTCGAAAGAACAGCAGAGTCGTGTCCTGCACCGCTCGGCAACAGACGGACCGGAATCTCTGCCTTTTTAGCCGAATCCGCCAGGTGTCGGATGAGTTGCTTATCGAGTTTGGCGGGTTCGCACACCAACGTTCTGTCAAACTCAAACTTGACCCCGCGATCGGCGGCAGCAACGGCACATTCGGCTTCAAGCAACTGATGGAATCGGTTGAGCGTGTCCTTGGAAAGGCTGCGAATATCCACAGAGAAATTCAACTCGCCGGGAATCACTGCAATGGCAGCAGAAGCGGCAGTCTTGACTACGCCCATCGTGAACACAAGATCTTCGCCCTTGGCCAGCCATTCCTGCCAATGCTGATCGATCTTTGCCAAAACGGAAGCGACCGCCATCACGGCATCATGTCGATATTGACGATCGACTGCACCGGAGTGTGCCGTTTGCCCCACGCACTTGCAGTTCTTGTGACGAAGATTGCCGCGAATGCCGGTCACGATCCCGACGCGTTGTGTTTCGTCGAAATCCAACGTCGGCCCTTGTTCAATATGCAATTCCGTAAACGCGGCAATACGCTTTAAATCGATCGAGGGTTCAGTTTTGATCATGTCGGCGGGATCAAACCCGGCTTCGCGCACCGCATCGGCCAAAGTCTGATCTTTGTCGCGATGTTTCAAATTCAGATCGGCTTGCGTCAACTGACCGGTCATAGCCAAAGAGCCCACGTATGCCTTGCCGAACCAGGAACTTTCTTCCATGCGGAAAACAACCAAGGTCACGTCTCTCTTGGGGGTGTAGCCCGTGTGCTTCATCCACCAAAGAACCGTCATGCCGGCAACGACACCGGCCAACCCGTCGTAATGGCCGCCCTGAGGAACGCTGTCACCGTGAGAGCCGGTCATATAGCAGGGCAACGTGCGGTCTTGTCCGGGTAAAGTCACGAAGGTATTGCCACAACGATCCGTCTTCACTTCAAGGCCAAGATCTTCGGCCCAAGCCTTGACATAGGCATGAACCTTATTTTCCGTCTCGCTGTAACCCTGTCTGGAAA
>CALKKK010000132.1 GCA_937995395.1 uncultured Sutterella sp.
AGCTAATCTCCCCTGTATACCCAACGATATTGCCGGGTGCGCCGGTGATGTTTGGTAAGCCCGCTTCGATGAGTTTGCCGACGTCCGCAACATTTGTCGTTCCCTGCAAAACTCGACCATGCGCATTTGGCAAATTGAATGTCGTAGAACCATCGCCAACACCGTTCCTTGTGCCAATAGCCGCAAACAATTTGGCATAAGTCGTGCGACTTACCGCCGCACCGTTGCAAAGCAACCATCCGGATGGCACATCTTCAGTATCCATATAGCCATAAATTCCTGTCGGAAACAGCGCGCCAATATATTGATCCAACATTTGCTTGACCAAATATGGCGTCATCAAAAGATTATTGGCAATACCGGCAAGAGCAGCCTCAAGAGTTGCAATAGCCTCAGAATCAAGACGATCGAAGCTCACCGCTCCTTCCTTGATCTTATCCCTCGTGATCGCAGCATTTTTGATCGCCTTTTCGACAACTGCATCATTTGCCAATTGAGCCGTCGTAATCAAAGCATCGGCTAACATGCTCGTGGCAATGACCTTGTCTTTCATCCACGCTAAGGACTGCAATACTTTCAAAAACTGCAAAGGGTCTTGAGCCGCAACAGTCTCGCCAGCCGCCCTAATTAAGGACGTTCTCATGGCGGAAATCATGTTGAACCAAGACGCACCCGGCATAGTTGCCGGAACGCCCGTCACTGGATCGCCATTTGTCGCATATCCGTGCGAAGTCAAACTGCTGTAATCCGGCTGCGTTTGAACTGCGTCCGAACCCCAAAAATCCATCAAGTCATTCAAAGTCACTGTCGAAGCCATTACTCATCTCCATACCTGAAAATAACCTCAGCATGCGCCGGAATATTTTCCCGGATCAAACATTCAAAGAAATCAATACCCCAAACAGAAAGCCGTTCGTTGGCTCTCGAATTTGCCCTAAAGAAATAACGGATGCTGTCTGTATGCACATCCACAACAATCACAAATGCATGCGACCAATCAAGCCCATATACACGTTGATTGACGCGAGAATTCACGCGAAAAACCTCCGACTGCCCAACGTCAATGCGGACGTTAAAAATCGCGCCAAGCAGTTCATAAAACTCTTTTGTCAACCCCATTCGCCGGACTTTAATCATCAAGACTTGCCGAAGTTGCTCTTCGCTTAAATCAAGCCCGGACAAACAATCATTTGGAAGCCCGTATTCGCGTAGCCAATCGTCAAAGGTCGCAATCGCCGAGCGCGGATCAGCCTCGCGCACAAGCAAATTCGCGTAAGAATCAATACGCTCAAGCTGCTTGGCACCGGCCGCCAAAACCGCATTGCCCGGCGATCCTTCAGTGCGTGACCACGCCGGCCCAGGCGGTAGCAGCAGGGTCAATGCATCGTCATAAGAATTAGTCGACATACGTCACCTTTCCATAAACGAGAATCGCATTGGACGCACATTGAACGTCTGTTGCCGGCACCTCGATCTTGTGATCGTCTTCGCCGGCAGCAGACGCCACTACCTGTTGAATATGCGACAAAAGTAATGCCTTGCCCGGAACGCACTCACGGCGAATTAAGTCGCGCAACTCTGCCTCGACCTGCATACGCACGGTCTCGGTATCGGGCGCCAAGCCCCGGATTGTGAAATTGACTATTTGCGCTACCGGCGCCACCACCGTCGTGGCAGCCGTCACCGGCGCCATCTCGGCAATGTAGTCAGCCACACGCTCGACCATGCCGGCAGTCGGAATGCCGTTTTCGGTCAGCCCGTCGGTCGCAAATCGCACGGTCACGGTGCCAATGCCCAATTCTTTGGGGAAGCACCAAGCACGTGTCACGCCGGGCACCTCCAGGGCCCACGCCACATAGTCCGTTGCCGTGCCACCGCGCGGCGGGTTACGAAGGCGGTAGAGCAAACGAGAGCGCAAACTCTCATCGCTTTCCGCATCGGCACCGCCCACCATCTCGGACCCAACCGCTTCAGCAGAAACGCCGGCCACCGGTGAAACGAGCGTGTAGGTCTGGCCGGCATCTCGATTGCCGGAAGCCCCCGCCGTCGAACATCGCACAGCAACCGTCGTGGCCCCCACCTCAGTCTCGGCCAAGGTCACAAACTGCGTCTGGCCATCGTCGGCCAAAAACACAGTGCCTTCAGGGATGCTGGCACCGGCTGCAACCGTCACCGTCAAAGCGCCTTCAGCCGACGTAGCCGCTTGTCGGTAAATCCCCTGAATTGACGCTTGACGCTCCAAATAGGATGCTTCGCAAGTGTCTGCAAAGAGCTGCTTGGTCACCCACGAGATAAACGCATAAAGCCCGTGACACGCGTAGGCAAACACTTTCGGCAGCACTCGCAAATTCGACTGTCGAAGTTGCCGGCTCCCCGCTTCGCGCTCAGCGTCACTTTGCATTTGCGAAATCAACTCTCGCAATGTCGGTCGTTCAAATGCCATTCAATTTGCTCCAAACGTTTGCAAAACGCAGTTGACGCACGTCTTTGCCGCGCACCACTTGCACCAAAAGATCAATCCGATCAAGCCCGCCTCGTTCAGCAGATACAATCACAGAATCGGCCACACGATCGTTGACCATCCATTGCAGCGCTTCTTTGGCATACGCCCGGCACCGCTCGACCGTTTCCGGCAAGATTTTTTGACGGCTCAAAAGCCAAAGCCGGGAACCTGTCTCAGTGCCCTCATCGTCATAATCGTCACCCCAAAAACCATTGCGACGATTGCCCTCGACCTCATCGTCATCGTGCGCGCGAGCCCACGAGAAAAGCGAAATCACGACAGCGCGAACGAGCTCATCGTCGGCATAGTCCGAAATCTCGGCCGGCTTTCCGTTAATGAAAAATTCCCTCATTGCCAATCCTTATTCAGGGCCGGACGTCTTAGACGGCCCGCCTTGAACACCACCATGGACGTGACCGGTCAAGCTGATACTTCCGGCAACCACATCGCCGGTCGTGGTCAACGTACCGGTAATAGCAGCCGCCGCACCTGAACCGCCGCCGGAGATGTTGAGCCCACCCTTGCCGGTAATAAGCCCATCGACCGTCAACATGCCTTTGCACGTTGTCTCCGGAGCGTCAATCATCACAGAAGGAGCTTTGACCGTCACCGCACCGCCGGACTGCAAAGACGTCGTGCCCTCGACTTCGATTTGAAGCTTTCCGGGCGTCTTCACCGCAATGCCGTCACGCTTTAAATGCACGTATTGGCCAAGATCGTCAAAGATCGCAACTTCACCCTTTTCCATGCGCAATCGATAGCGCCGGTCAGCAGTTGCCAACACAACACCGTGCGACCTGTCGCCATTAAAAAAGGCACCGAAAACCTCAGCGCCTTCATGTGCCTTTGAAGTAAATCCGTATGGTTCGAAATGCTCAAGGCCGTCACGGATATCCCCCGGCAAAAACTCTGCCTGAATCACTCGCATTTTCGGAACATCGTCCGATAGCTTGAGAATCCCACGGCAAAGCATCCCTTTAATCAATCGTAAAATGCAACTCATGTCCCCGGTGTCCTAACCTCATTGACCCAAGAATTCGTGGCCGCCGATTCACTCGGAGCCGCCTCAAAAACCTCAATCGGTGCCAAATTCAACACCGAAACAAAGCCTTGTTCCGATAGCTGATATTCAACTTCAGCTAACAAGAATCGCGCATCAATTCCCAACAAAAAATCCTTGACACGCACGAATGTGTTTGGCCGCCACAACTTACCGGCAGAATCTCGCCAACCGACAACCGTGTACGTCACCTGCTGCAACAGCGCCCGCCGACGTCGTTTCTCGAAGTTGGCCAAACGCTGGCAAAGGCTCTGCGTCACCCCGCCGCTCTGCGCATTCATATAAAGCCGATAGCGAGACCGCGAATCTTTTGCAACGGCTCGTATATGAGACGTAACAACACCAAAAGCCGTGTCCGATCCAGCTCGCTGTCCCTCGATCACGTAGTCCGAAAAGACGTCGGAGCCATCGCGATTGGCCGAGCAACTCAAGATGTTGCCGCCCAACACAAGCCCGCCGGCAGCATCGCCACCGGCACCGGGCTCCGTGATCACCAATCGACCGGCCGCATCGTCCATGGCAAAGAGTTGGCCAAGAGACAACAGCCGATTGATGGACTCAAACACAGTCTCACCCGGATCAAGCGCATGGCAGGTTACCGGCGCACCCGTATCGACCTGCGCCGACACATCCACGCCATACGGCGCGCAAAGGTCTGCTGCAATCTGCTCGATCTTGGCATTCGTCCATTGCACAGCCGACGGCGTTGCCGCTGTCTGTAAAGCCCCTGACACCGGCACCGCGCGCGTCGTAGACCACCGAACCGAACTCGCACCGGACGGTTGATCGATGGCCCACGCAACCGGAGCGCAATCGACGATGTCGGCAGTCTTTGAACGACCGGAAATCGACACCGAGATCGAATCGGCCGAGTAGCTGATCGGAACCGCGAACACGTAACCGGAAATGACCGGATCGGAGCCGATCCACACCTCCACCGGATCGCCGATTTCAATGGCCGAGATCACGTTTTTTGCTTGGGGCCAAGGATATGTCACCCCGACAGTAAACGCCCTGGTCGCCATCGTGAGACCGGCCGAGACAGACACGGACGTCCAGCCTTGAAGCTCTTTGCCATTCGACCGCAAAGTAACGACTTCACTCATCGATCAACCTCAATTGATTCGGACAAAATAGCGGATTAGTAACTGCGTTTCTGACCGTGATTTCGCGCGCACGCGCAGCGTCGCCATAGTAGTCTTTGGCCACAACGCATGCCGGCAACGACCCGCCGACAGTAAAGATCGACAAGCGCGCAGCACCGTCCGCACGATCCGACAGGTCTTGTGACACGGCCGTTGCCGATTGCCGCAAGCACATGAAGACTTCGTCCGAAGCCGTGGCCAACATCTCATCTTCCAATCGATCGACAATCATTGACTGCGATTGCTTAATCTCGTCATAGCTGATCGTCGGCCGTGCATCGGATGAATCGTCTTCGTACTCATCGACGGCGGCACCCGGTCGCAACGCAGAATCCTGCGCGGAGCTGTCCGAATCTGTACCGATCAACGAAGAAACGCCAATCGCCTGAACCAAAACAGCTGCGCGAAAAAGCTCATACGTCGCAGCACGATTTGATTCGATCACAATCGCCGATTGCGGCTTCACCGGACCATAAACCGGCTCTTCTTTATCGCTGTGAAGCGAGTCAAAAAGCGTCGTCAACGATCGGCCGACGTTTTGCCAACCGGCCACAGACGTTGCCAAGCCGGAAAGCCCAACTGCGCCCATGAGCTTTGTGGCAAACGCTTTCGGATCGAAGTCAACGAAATCGACGATTGTGTTCGCTAAACTACTCAAGCTATCCACAAGCCCAAGCGCAGCAGAGATTTCGGCGTTTGACAAAATCCCCAAAGCGTCTAGCAGATCACCCTGCAAAGCGTCCTTCACAAAGTCCGGAACACCGCTCAAGTTGATTGTCGAAGCAAAGGCATCGATTGCCGACTGCGACAGGGCATCCGCTGACAAGCGACTGGCATACTGAGTCGCCACGCTCGTTTTCGGAAACTCAACGCGCCCGGCTTCAATAAAGGCCATCGAGACTTGCGCACGTCGCAACACTTGGTCGAAGTTGATCGTGCAACTGCCATCGGCAACCACCTGCATCTCGCCAAGTTCTGGATGCACCAATGTGCCCGGGCCCGACTCTTCCAAAGCAGCACGGAGCCGTTGCACCTGATCGATGTAGTCATCGCCAAGCACAAAGCCCGTGATCTGATAAGAACGAGCACCGCGCCCCAAATCCTCAGTGAAAGGATCGTCACGCATCGGGAATTGATGTGTGACAGTACGCCGGCCGGCCGAGACCGAGGACCCCTCAACATGAAAGGTCACGCCTCGAAACGAAGCGGTAAACAACTGAGCCATCTAAATCACCATGCCGGCGCAAACGCGCTGCGCCCCTGTCTTTCATAATCGACCGAAGATCGAATATTCACACCACCGCCGGAGCGAACCCCCGCGACACTCATGCTGGCCGGAGCGTTCGCAAAGTTCACATCAACGGCGCCCCAAATGCGCTGCCGTTCGACCGGAATTTGCACAACACGCTGAACTGCGGGGGCATCCATTGACGTGATATTTGTGCGATAAAAATCAGCAGAAGGATCAGGCTGGCGCACATTGGCATCGACCTGAAGCGTCTTGGTATCGTTACCGTTAAATAGATTCAACAGCCAATCCGGCACCATCTTTGCGATCGAATCAGAAAACGTATCAAAGATAGATTTGATCGCGTTGACGCGCTCATTGATCCAATCGCCCATCGCTCCAAAGAACTTTTGAACCGCATCCCAAACCGCCGACACCACCTCCGTAATCTTGTCTCCCCACAACTCCCAGACGAGCATGGCGGCTGATAACGCCGTCAAGATCACTCCAATGGGCCCCGCCGCCATGAACGCTTTACTTAAACCCGTGACCGCTTTGATAATGAGGCCGCTGGCCGCAACGACAACACGGCTGACCAATCCCCAACCTTTGACAAGGCCAACAGCAAACTTGGACACACCGGCCGCAACCAAGTTCACAGTCTTAAGGAGTCCGTCAGCCAGGAATGCATCGAAGCTTTTCAGAGCTGTAAAGAATGGCAATATCGCTTGAACATTGAGCGCCTTAGCAAATATCGACACCCCTTTTGCCATTGTCCCAATCCCCGTTGCCACGGAGAATAAGCCCATGACGCCTTTCCCAGCAATAAACCCAAGCAAAATGTCATCAATATGATCGAACGTAAAGGCAAAAACCTTCCCTAAAGTTCCCCACTCCTGAGCCATGCGATCAGTGCCGGAAGTCAACACATCGATCACACGAACAACCCTATCCATATCAATTGAATCAACTAGCTTCGACACTTTATCTGCCACAACTTCCATGTTTTTCGCAACAATGGGAGTTGCCTTTTCAAGTATCTGCACAGCAGCCACAGTCAGCTTTTCCATGCTTGGCGCCAATGTAGAGAAAACTTGTGCCCTCGTCGTATCTAACGATGAGGCAAGCCCCTTCAGCGAACCGTGAAACGACTGTAGTCGATCAATCTGAAGATCATTGATAGCGTGCCCACTTGCACGAATCGCATCTTCAGCCTCACGAAATGCCGCCGACCCTTTACGCAACACCGGCAATAGTTTGATGCCCGTGTCTTCGCCAAAGGCCGCCTGAGCCATTCGCAACTGCAATGCCTCACTCTTTTGCGCAGCAATCGCATCGGCGAAATCGAGAAAGACCTTGTCGGCCAACTTGATCTGACCGGACGCATCGCGCGCAGAAATACCCACGCGGGCCAACAACTGAGCCAACTCTTCTTTGCCACCGACGGCAGCACTTGTCAGCTCTTTGTTCATGTCCTTCAGAGCATCGGCCAAGTCTTGACCTTGAATGCCCATCGACTCGGCTGCGCCCTGCCAAGCCTGCATGCGCTCGACGCTGACACTGGCCCGATCGCTCAACACCCGCAACTGAGTGGCAATTTCAGCAGCCCCTTTCGTAGCGTACAAAGCACCGGCACCGACACCTGAAACTACCGTCAAAAGTTTGCCGAGATTACCAATCTGAGTAGCTACCGTCCCAAATCCACTACTGATTTCGCGAGACGCTACACGCATGTTTTTCTGCATCCCCTTCAAAGCCGGGGACAGCCGATCAACAAGCGTGATCCGCGCTCGCAAATTAGTTTCCTGAGTAGCCAAGTTCCATCTCCTTCTGAATATCTGCCATCTCTTCAATCAGCACGAGAAGCAAAGGCAAAGACGTTCTTAATATTTCTTCCGGACTCATATTCCAAAACTTGGCCACCCGAAAGATGATGTGGCGGAACTGAATCAGCTCTGGCTCATCTCCGCCACTTCCGAGCCGTCGGAAAAAGTGAGTTGAATATTGATAAATTCAACCGCTCGAACAAAGTCTTGAACCGATAAAAGTCCAACCTCTCTATCGGACAAGCCGCCAAGACGCACCAAGTACTTTTTCACCACGTCCAAACGGTTGACGATAGTTCGACTCCCGTCTTTCTGAATTCGCATTTCTTGTGTCAAACCAAGGCGAATAAGGTCATCGGTTTCAACGTCACGAATTTCAATTTCCGTAACTTCTTCGTCGC
>CALKKK010000133.1 GCA_937995395.1 uncultured Sutterella sp.
AGGCTCACCACATCGATGGCAGACACGTCGGCCAAGCGAACGAGCACCACGCGAGCGCCCTGGAACAAGAAATTCTTATCCTTCTGATCGGCCGTACCCAGTGCCTTGACAAAAGCGTCGATCTGGGGGTTGAGCACTTCAGGCTTTTCTGCATTGAAGGGAACTACGATGCTTTGGCCGCCCTTCAGAAAAACCGTCAACTGCTGAATAAATTGCTGTGCCATTTTGAGTAATCTCCAAAAAAATGTGCGATTGTTCATTGTACCCCCGATTTCGTCGCAGAGTCGAGACTTTTTGGGGGAATAACAGGCGCAGCGACTTCACCGTCTATATACAAGTCCGAACGCTTGGGCGCAAACATATGCGGCTTAGTTTTTGTCTCGGGTTTTTCAATCGTTGCTTTTGTGCGGGTTTCCTGCCCCGATCGCGCGACAAAGCGAAAAAGCACCTCGTCGGCCTTAATCATGCCGAGCCGCATACGGGCGCGCTCTTCGACAGCACCGCTGCCGCTTTCCAACGATTCGATTTCAGCTGCTACAGAATCGTTTTCTGCACGCAGACGCTCATTGGCTTCACGAATGGAAGCTAATTCTCGCTCAAGCGAATATAAACGCGTAATTCCGCCCTTACCGAACCACAAAGGCCACTGAATGGCGACGGCCATCGCAAAAAGCGCGATGTAAAGAAAGTATCTTCCTCGTCCGTTCACTTTTCCAGTAGCCCTTTTTGAGTTCGGTTGAGTTTTCTACCGATTAGCGAATGCAGTAGAAAGCGGCACGACCCGGATAGCGCGCGACCTTACCCAAGTGTTCTTCGATACGAAGCAACTGGTTGTACTTGGCCATACGATCGCTACGGCTCATAGAACCGGTCTTGATCTGGCCGGCATTCAAACCGACGGCGATATCGGCAATCGTGCTGTCTTCGGTTTCGCCGGAACGGTGGCTCACCACGGCGGTGTAACCGGCCTTCTTGGCCATTTCAATGGCTTCGAAAGTTTCGGTCAAGGTGCCGATCTGATTCACTTTGATCAAAATGGAGTTGGCCACACCCTTTTCAATGCCTTCGCGCAAAATGGCAGGGTTGGTCACGAACAAATCGTCACCCACCAACTGCACCTTCTTGCCAAGCTTATCGGTCAAGTGCTTCCAGCCTTCCCAATCGCCTTCGGCCATGCCGTCTTCAATAGAAATGATGGGATACTTGGCGCACCAATCTTCCAAAACCTGAGCCCATTCTTCGGCGGTGTAAGCCTTGCCCGTGGACTTCTTCATAACGTACTTGCCGTCCTGGAAGAATTCGCTCGAAGCGCAATCGAGGCCGATGGCAATATCCTTACCTGCTTCGTAGCCGGCAGCTGCAATGGCTTCCAGAATCATTTCGATGGCTTCTTCGTGGCTTTCGCACTTGGGAGCGAAACCGCCTTCGTCACCCACGGCGGTGGACATGCCGCGACCGTTGATGATTTTCTTCAAAGCGTGGAAGGTTTCGGCGCCATAACGGAGAGCTTCCTTAAAGGAGGGAGCACCCACCGGGATGATCATGAATTCCTGCAAATCGAGGTTGTTGTTGGCGTGAGCGCCGCCGTTGATGACGTTCATCATCGGAACAGGCATTTCCACTGCGCCCATACCGCCGAAGTAGCGGTAAAGCGGCAAGTAGGATTCTTCGGCAGCGGCACGAGCCACAGCCATGCTCACGGCCAAAATGGCGTTGGCACCCAAACGGGACTTGTTGTCGGTTCCGTCAAGCTCGATCATGGTGCGATCGATATAAGCCTGATCGGACGCTTCGCAACCGATCAAGGCTTCGGCGATGTCGTCGTTAACGTGTTCGACAGCCTTCAACACACCCTTGCCGCAGTAGCGCTTCGGGTCGCCGTCACGCAATTCGATGGCTTCGCGAACACCGGTGGAAGCACCGGACGGAACAGCTGCGCGGGCCGACACGCCGCTTTCAAGAAAAACTTCGGCTTCAACGGTCGGGTTGCCGCGGCTGTCCAAAACTTCACGGCCGACGATGTCGATAATGGCACTCATGATCTTTTCCTAAT
>CALKKK010000134.1 GCA_937995395.1 uncultured Sutterella sp.
GGGAAGGGGTGGCGAATGCTGACGGCGGACAGAAGGATTCGTGCACCGTGTTTTTGCATGGCGGCAGCGGTTCCGGCTTCGGACAGAACAATATCAATTTCACCTTTTTCGACAGCAATTTCCAATTCTGCACGCGTGTAATATCGGAAAGTGGCGCCTTCGGGTAAGTTTTGATTGAGCCAATTTGAGGTTTGGGTAACAAATGGCAGGCAGGGATCGGGGTGCGGCATTTCGGCTGCCCCAAAACGAAGGGGCATGGCTTGTGCAGATAAACAAATCCAGCAAGCAATGAAGGTGCCAAGATGTTTCAGGTGGGGGAGCATAATTGGCCAACCTTTCGCCAATATAACGACCTGGCGGGGAAATTTTTTCGGATAAAAGATACAAACTCAGTATAGACGCGAAAATGGAGGTTGTTGGGGGAAAGGGTGAATCAGGCAAGGGTAAATCCCATGAAGCAATTCACTTGAAGTAAATAATTTTTTACGTAATGTATTCCATGCATTAGTCCATGTGCTACAGTGTTGGTGTGAAAAAGTGGTAAAAAGTGGGGCGACGGCCCTTCTACTTCTTCACGCCGATCGGTTTATGCGCAGTGCACATGCGCATAGAACTCCTAAAAAACCCCGTCAACACGGGCTTTAAGAGCTATTAGCACATCAAATGTTCCAGGGTACGTCTTTATTGTCGCTCGACGCTAAAGGACGGATGACGATGCCAAGTCGCCACCGTGAGGCTTTGTCGTCTGCGTCCAACCTGGAAGTCACTATCACCCGCCATCCTGACGGGTGCCTCCTGATCTACCCCCGCCCGGTCTGGGAAGAACGCAAAGCCGCCTTAACCCAATTGGGCTACGGCGCTCGCGCTCTGCAGCGCATTGTTTTGGGTAGCGCCGTTGACTTAACGGTTGACAACGCCGGCCGCTTGTTGATTCCTGCGGACCTTCGTACCTTGGCGGGTTTAAAGAAAGAAGTTGCCCTAGTGGGCTTAGGCACACACTTTGAAGTGTGGGATGCCGACAAACTCGCGCAACTTGAAAAAGAAGCTCTGGAGGCTGGCTTTGAAGCCGCTGCCGCAGGCTTTCAGTTTTAGTGTTTAAGGAGTTTTGAAATGACAGAAAAGTCCTTAAACACTTTCCAACACTTCTCGGTTTTAGGTTTCGAAGCTCCCAGAGAAGTTTTAACGAAGACCGATGGTATCTATGTCGATGCCACCTTCGGTCGCGGCGGTCACACGAGAACGCTTTTAAGCCTCTTGGATGAAAACGCCCATGTCTACGCGTTCGATCGCGATCCTCAGGCCGTTGAAGTCGCCAAAACGATTGACGATAAGCGCTTTACCATCATCCACGCGCCGTTTTCGCGCATGAAAGAAGAGCTCGCAAAACTTGGCGTCACAAAGGTCGACGGCGTCTTGATGGATATTGGTGTTTCGAGCCCCCAAATTGACGACGCCGAGCGAGGCTTCTCTTTCCGTATGGACGGGCCGTTGGATATGCGCATGGACACCACGACCGGTGTCACCGCAGCAGAGTGGATCAACAACGCTCAACAAAATGAAATCGAGCGCGTCCTTCGCGTCTACGGCGAAGAGAAGTGCGCATTTCGTATTGCCAAAGCCATTTGCGCCCGTCGAAAGGAAAAGCCCTTTACGCGTACGGGCGACTTGGCCGACGTGATCGGCGCCAATGTCACGCGCAGTAAAAAAGACGCAGGACAAAATCCTGCCACAAGAAGTTTTCAGGCAATCCGTATCCATATCAATGCCGAATTGAAAGAATTGGAAATGGCTTTGGACGATGCCGGACAGCTGTTGATGGAGGGCGGGAAACTCGCTGTCATTAGTTTCCATTCTCTGGAAGACAGAATCGTCAAGCATTTCTTGGACGCAGGTGCTCATCCTGAAAAAGGGATCGATGCCCGTATTGCATTGACGCAAGACCAGTTGCCACAACCGTTGTGGGTAGACGTCAAGCGCATTAAGCCAAGTCAAGAAGAGTGCGAAGTAAACGCTCGCTCGCGTTCTGCCGTGATGCGCTCGGCTGTGCGAACCGCCAAAGCATGGGAGGCAGACGAGTGATGCGCATTAGTCTCGTTTCCGTCTCCGAGCGTTTCTTGGCGACAGCAGGCGTCATTTCCGCGATCGTGTTGCTTTTGAGTGCCGCCGCTTTGGTGACCACCCAATACCGTGTGCGTTTGATCTTCGTAGAAATTGAACGCGCCAACAATGTTGCGCGACGATTGGCCGACGATTCGAGTCAGTTGGCTTTAGACCTTTCTAAGGCCGCATTGCCTGCTGCCGTGAGCCGCCGAGCCGAAGCTATGGGCTTTGCACCGGCTGATGTCACCAACACGGTCTTGCTCGAAGTCGAGCCCCAAACCTTCCTCAAAGAACATATCGAGGTGCGCAAATGATCGTCACTCGGTTCTTTGAAAGGATTTGTCGAGGCGTCTTGCAAAAGGTGCGAGCCTTTTGGCAGGAAGACAATGCGCCCAAGAAGCATCAGAGAAACGGCGAAGAAGCCATGCTTTTGGTGCCCATTAGTGCCGCCCGCAGCAAGTGGGTGTTCTGCCTTTTCTTTTTGCTATTGGTGGTCGTGGGTTTCAAAGCTTTTTGGTTGCAATGCGGTATTTCCACCGACTTCCTGAAAAAACAAGGCGAAGCCCGTTATGCACGCACATTGCCGGTGCCCGCGCAGCGCGGGCAGATTTTGGATCGCAACGGCGTGGTATTGGCTTCCACCATTCCTGCGCGCAGCGTCTGGGCCGATCCGGAAGATGCCATTCGTTTGACCTCCGCCCAATATGAAAAACTGGCGCAAGTCTTGGATTTGGACCCCGAAAAAATCCGAGGTCGAATCGAAGCGCGTAAAGACAAAAACTTCGTTTACATCGACCGTCAAATCGAAGTCGAAAAGGGCGAAGAAGTCAGAAACCTTCAACTGCCGGGCATCTATGTCACTAACGAAGTGCGCCGCAATTACCCCGACGGCGAAATTTCCGCGCACGTCGTGGGCTTTACTGATTCGGACAATAACGGTCGGGAAGGGGTGGAGTTGGCCAACAACTCGATTCTGGCCGGCAAACAAGGCTCGCGCCGCGTCATTCGCGATCGCCTGGGACGCATTGTCGAAGACGTGTGGGTCAAAGAAGGCGAAGTGGGGGCCGACGTCGTCTTGTCGATCGACTCGCGCTTGCAATTCATTGCGCACAATGCGTTGTCCAAAGCAATCGAGCGTCACCAAGCCAAAGCAGGTGCCGTGGTCGTGGTGGATGTGCATACCGGCGAAATCCTCGCGATGAGCAATTGGCCCACGTACGATCCTAACGCTCGCCGTTCTGTGCGCTTTGAAAACATCCGCAATCGTGTTTTGACGGACACCTTTGAACCGGGCTCCACCATGAAGCCCTTTGCCATTGCCAAGGCATTGGACATGGGTATTGTCGAGCCCGACACTTTAGTGCAGACGTCTCCCGGCAAACTCACGATCGGCGACAGAACGATTGGTGATACGCACAACAACGGACTTATTACCGTGAGCCAAGTCGTGAGCAAGTCTTCCAACATCGGCACGAGCAAGATCGCTTTGGAAATGACCGCCGAAACGCTTTGGGATATGTATAGCGATTTGGGATTCGGCGTCTCGCCCAAAGTGGGATTCCCCGGTGCGGCAAGCGGTCGCTTGCGTCCGGCCAAGAGCTGGCGTCCGATCGAGCAGGCCACGATTTCCTACGGTCACGGCATCTCGGTGTCTTTGATGCAGTTGGTGCGCGCATATACCGCTTTGGCCAGAAACGGCGACGTCATTGACTTGACCTTTAAGCGCACACATCAGGAAGCTCAGGGGCATCAAATCTTTAGACCCGAAGTCGCCCGCCAGATGCGCGCCATGATGGCTCAAACCGTGGGTGCCGGCGGCACGGCACGACGCGTCTCCGTGCAAGGTTATACCGTGGCTGGTAAAACAGGTACGGCCAACAAGATTGAAAACGGCGAATACGTCAACAAGTATGTGTCAAGCTTTGTGGGTATGGCTCCTGCCGGACAACCGCGCATTATCGTGGCCGTGATGATTGACGAGCCGAGCCGCGGAAGCTACTACGGCGGTACGGTGTCTGCGCCCGTCTTTAACGAAGTGACGACGGGTGCCCTGCGTCTGATCGGCGTGCACCCGGATGCCGCAGGTTTTGGCGTCACGCCCGGGATTCTGGTCAGAGGCATTCGAAATGACTGATGGTACTCTCAACGTGCAAGAGATCGTTGCCCACATCAAAGCTAAGGCAACGAATCCGCAAGCCGACATGACGTTGGACTCTCGCCGAGTCAAAACGGGTGACGTTTTCGTGGCTTTAAAGGGCCAAAAAACGGACGGGCTCAATTACATTGCCGCAGCCAAAGAAAAGGGCGCGGCTGTCGTTCTTTGTGAAAAGCGTGAAGACGCTCTCGAGAAATGCGCCGACTTGCCTTTTGTCGAAGTCGAAAACTTGGCACGCCAAACGGGCGTCATCGCATCCGCTTTTTACAAGTTTCCTACCTCGCATATGCGCGGTATTGCGGTGACGGGCACTAACGGAAAAACAAGCACGAGCCATTGGGTGGGCGATCTCTTGGGAATGCTTCATCACCCCTGCTCCGTGATCGGAACCATTGGAGCCTTCTTGGGTGAAAAGCGCTTTGAAGTGCCGTCTCTGACTACGCCTGATGCTGTGAGCTTGCAGCGCCTCTTTAAAGACATCTATGAAGCGGGCGCCCAGTGCTTTGCGATGGAGGCCAGTTCCATCGGTTTGGAACAAGGCCGTATGGCGGGAACGCAATTGGAAACGGCGTTATTTACCAATCTCACGCGCGATCATCTCGACTACCACAAGACCTTTGAAGCCTACGAAGCCGCCAAGAGCATTCTTTTCGATTGGCCGGGCTTGAAAAACGCCGTGATCAATGCCGACGATGTGGCGGGGATCCGTTTTATCGACCAGTCACTCAAAAACGGTTTAAACGTCATTGCCTACGCCTTAGAAAAAGACGGCAATGTCGACAAAATCCCTGTCGGTGTCAAACATCTGATTGCAAAGAATATCTGCGCTACGACGCACGGCATGCAATTTGAAATCGTGTGGCAGGGTGAAACCTACACGACCACCACGCACGTTCTGGGTGAATTCAATGTTTCGAACCTTTTGGGCGTAGCCGGCGTCCTGCTCTCTTTGGGGCTTAATCCCAACGCGGTCTTTTCTCGTTTGGAGAGACTCAAAGCCCCCAAGGGACGATTGGAGCCTGTGAAGCTTTTAGACACCGATATTCAAGTGCCGTTAGCCGTTGTCGACTATGCCCATACGCCCGACGCTCTGGAAAAAGCCATTTTGGCCTTAAGAGCCGTGGCGCAGGCGCGCGGCGGCAAGATTTGTGCCGTGTTTGGGGCGGGCGGCGACAGAGACCCCGGCAAACGTCCCATTATGGGAGAAGTGGCCGCGCGCTTTGCCGATACGGTGATTTGCACGAGCGACAATCCCCGCACGGAGGATCCGCAAACGATTGCCGATCAGGTAGCTGTAGGTGTGGCAAAGCGCAAAGACCCGACAGTGATTCTCGATCGCAGAGAGGCGATTTTTAAAGCGATCGAGTTGGCGGACTCCAAGGACATCGTTTTGATTGCAGGTAAAGGCCACGAGGACTATCAGGAAGTGATGGGTGTCAAACATCACTTTGACGATACCGAGGTCGCCCAAGAAGCATTAAAACAATACGCATCGAACAAAAATCTTTGATGCGAACAAAGCGAAAAGACAAAAACAAATACAGTCAAGAGAAGAGAAAGACAATGAAAGATCGAAACACCTGGAGTATGAGAAGTCTCATTGCGGCTTTGGGTGACTTGGTAAAAGAAGTTCGAGGCAATACCGGCGCAGCGTTGAGCCCCGTCTTAACCGACTCGAGAAAAATCGAGCCGGGCTCGATCTTTGTCGCCTTGCGCGGGCAAAAGTTTGACGGACACGACTTTATCGATGAAGTGGTCAAAAAGGGCGCGGCACTGGTGATTACGGATCACATGACAGGGGCCGATTGTCCCGAAATCGTCGTGACCGATACGGGCGAAGCCTTGGGTGCCATGGCTCAGGCCTGGCGCGAACAATTTGCCATTCCCTTGATTTGTGTGGTGGGCAGCAACGGTAAAACCACCACCACGCAAATGATTGCAAGTATTCTCAAAGCCTATTGCGGCGAGTCGCGCGTTTTGGCAACGCAGGGGAACTTCAATAACGAAATCGGGGTGCCCTTGACGTTATTGCGTCTCACAAGCCAAACGAAGGTCGCCGTTGTCGAAGCCGGTATGAATCACGAAGGCGAAATGGCCAAACTCGCAGGCTGGATTCGTCCGACCTGCGTGGTGGTCACGAACGCTCAACGCGAACATCAAGAATTTTTAGAAGGCGTCATGGGCTCAGCTCGCGAAAACGCCTTTGCCATCGTGAGCTTATCTGCCAAAGGTACGGCCGTTTTGCCGATCAAAGACGAGGCGTTCGGACTTTGGAGCGACTTTGCCCGTGCACGCGGCTGTAAGGTGAAGACCTATTGCGAGGGTGAAGATCCCTTGGCTCAAGTTCACGTCTTAGCAACGGACGACAAACTTGTTATCAATGACAGAGGCGATATTGTCGAGTCGAGTTTGCAACTCTTTGGCAAACACGCCGTGCACGATGCGGCGGCAGCCGCTGCAGCAACGTTGGCGGTGGGCGTTTCTATCGAAGCTGTTGCCAAAGGTTTGGCGACGTTTCAACCTGTCAAGGGCAGAGGCGTGCGCCATTTGTTGCCCAACGGGGCAGTGGTGATTGACGACGCTTACAATGCCAATCCCGACAGTATGCTCGCAGCCATTGACGTTTTGGCCGCGATGCCCGCACCGCGCGTGTTGATCGTGGGCGACATGGCCGAAGTGGGCGCCAAGAGTGCCGAATTTCATGCCGAAATCGGGCAGTATGCCAAGCGTCGCGGCATCGACAAGCTGTTGGCCGTGGGTAACGAAATGCGCCATGCAGTGAAAAGTTTCGGAGCAGGAGCGCGCCATTTCGAGACGTTGGACGATTTGATTTTGGCCTCTCGTATGGCGGCAACCACGCCGGGTACCCTTTTGGTGAAGGCTTCCAACTCGCAAGGACTTTCGAAAGTGGTCGATGCGCTGTTGCCGCAAACAAGATGACGGATTATTGCCTCATTTATTCCTAACGAATAAGGAATAAACTGCGCCCTCTGAAGTTTTAAATTTTTTGCGCCAATCATTTTTATGCTTTTACATCTTTTTCAATGGCTCTCCGACGATATCCGTTTTTTCTCGGTCTTTAACTATCTGTCTTTAAGAGCCGTGATGGCCGCACTGACGGCCATGTTGATCGGCTTTTGTGCGGGACCGCGCGTGATTGAAAAATTGCGCGCCATGAAAATCGGTCAGGCTGTGCGCACCTGCGGCCCCAAGACTCATTTGGCCAAAGACGGCACACCCACGATGGGTGGCGTCCTGATTTTGGTCGCGATCGGCTTATCGAGCCTTCTGTGGATGGATTTGACGAACCGCTTCGTGTGGCCTGTGCTTTTTGTGACCTTGGGCTACGGTTTTGTGGGTTGGACCGACGATTATCGCAAGGTCGTGCACCACGATCCGAAAGGAATGAGCGCCAGAGAGAAATTCGGTTGGCAAAGCGTGATCGGCATCGCTGCGGCCGTTTACTTGGCTTTTGCCGTTTCGATGCCCGAAAACGGTCACATTTTCTCTGCCATCTGGGCATGGATTCAAAACGGCTTTGCGTTGCAGGAACCTCAGAAGTTGTGGTTGACCGTGCCGTTCTTTAAACAGATTGCTTTCCCCTTTGGGATCTGGGGCTTTATGTTCCTCACCTACATCGTGATTGTCGGTACGTCAAACGCCGTCAATCTCACCGACGGTTTGGACGGCTTGGCGACGCTACCTTGCGTGATGGTGGGCTCTGCTTTGGGGATCTTTGCCTACGTGGTGGGGCGTCCCGACTACGCGAGCTACTTGTACTTCGAATATATTCCGGGTGCAGGAGAACTCGTTGTGATCTGTGCCGCACTGGCTGGTGCCGGCCTGGCCTTTTTGTGGTTTAACGCCTATCCCGCACAGGTCTTTATGGGCGACGTAGGGGCATTGGCCTTGGGTGGCGCTTTGGGCACCATTGCCGTCATTGCGCGTCAGGAAATCGTTTTGGCTATCATGGGCGGCATTTTTGTGGTGGAAACCTTGTCCGTGATGATGCAAACCGTTTACTATCGTCTGACGCACGGCAAGCGTATTTTCCTGATGGCGCCGATTCACCATCACTTTGAACTCAAGGGCTGGAAAGAAACCCAGGTGGTGGTGCGTTTCTGGATCATCACGTTTATTCTGGTTTTGATCGGACTTTCGACCTTGAAGATCCGCTAAATGAACGTTTGAAAGACGAAAGAACAATATGCAAAGTCTCAGAATTCCCAACGGTCACAGTGCTTTGGTTTTGGGGGCAGGCGCCTCAGGGGCGGCTTGCGCCAAACATCTCTATCGTCGCGGTTGGAAAGTGACCGTGACCGATACGCGCACAGCGCCCCCGTTGGGCGACTTGGCAACGTTGGTCTGTGACGATTTCACCTTGGCTTTGGGCGGCATGCCTTCCGAGCTCGTCACGCAAGAGACGGACTTGGTGGTGATCAGTCCCGGTCTTTCTCCCTACTATTCGGCCGCCGCCCCTGTGGTCTCAAAGGCTAAGGAACTGGGCATTGATGTTGTGGGCGAAATCGAACTTTTTGCTCGCGAATTAAAGCGCCTCAAAGCCTATCGCAAATACGCTCCCAAAGTCATCGCTATTACGGGTACCAACGGCAAAACCACCACCACGACCATGGTGGGTTTAATGGCAGCCAACGGCGGCGTTTCCGTGTGTGTCGCGGGTAACATCGGCCCCAACGCTATGGCTGAACTCGACAAACACAATGAAAACAATTCGTTGCCCGACGTTTGGGTCTTGGAACTTTCAAGTTTTCAGTTGGAAACCACCTCAAGTTTGGCTTGCACGGCGGCAACCTTTTTAAACCTCACGGAAGATCATGTGGATTGGCACGGGTCGATTGATGCATACGCTGCCGCCAAAGCGAAGATTTTTGCGCCGAGCACTGCACGCGTGGTCAACCGCGACGACATCGTGAGTATTCGAGAGGGGAGCTCCACAGGAAGGTCTTTTGGCGACTCCGACCCGCAAGCGCCCGGTCAGTGGGGTATTACGGTCGAGAACGGCATCGAGTGGCTAAGCAAAATCGACGTTGCAATGCCTGTGACCGGCAAAAAAGCATTGCTGGCTGCCGAAGATCCCCAAAAATCCCTTTTGATGCCCGTCGACGCTTTGCAAATCAAGGGGCGCCACAACGCCATGAATGCCTTGGCTGCTTTGGCTTTGATCGAGGCCGCAGGACTCAACTTAGCCAAAGCCCTTCAGGTTTTAAAGACCTATCGCGGCGAAGCGCATCGCGTGCAGTCCGTTTTAACGGTGGGCGATATCGAATTTATCGACGATAGCAAAGGTACCAATGTCGGGGCAGTGATTGCGGCTTTGACGGGGCTGGGTAAGTCGGGCCGCAAATGCGCTTTGGTGATGGGCGGCGACGGCAAGGGACAGGACTTCTCGCCTTTGGCGGAGGTTGTGTCGCAGTACGCGCGTTTTGTGTCCGTGATTGGTCAGGATGCCGAAAAGATTGCCCAAGCGTTGACAGAGACGGGTGTCGAAGTTAAAAACTGTGGCAAAGATTTTGAAGCGGCCGTGCGCAGTGCTTATGAGGCAGCGCAAAGCGGGGACGCTGTTTTGTTGTCGCCGGCCTGCGCTTCGTGGGATATGTTTAAAAACTATGCCGAACGCAGTGCTATATTTGTCGACATCGCGCACGCCATTCACAAAGAATATGAAGAAAGCCTAACGGTAGACGATTCTTTTGAACCCCAAACCGACGCCGAGGTTCACTGATGGCGTGGTGGGGCAAAAAGACGGATACGTCGGATAAACCTGACAGTTCCCAGTACTCGCAATACCAAGCCTGGATTGACGAGCCGATTTTGCACGGACGCGGATCAACTGCCACGAGTCTGTATAAGGATAGTGGCCTCGATCCCAAGGTGATATTGCTCAGCTTAGCGCTTTTGTCCTTGGGTACCTTGATGGTCTATTCGGCTTCGATCTCTTTGGCCGACAGCCCCAAGTACAACACGACGCAATACCACTTTTTGGTGCGTCATCTCTTTTCTATCGGCGTAGCTTTAGTGTGCGGCACGCTTGTTTATCGCGTGCCGATGCGCGTCTGGAATCGTGCGGCGCCGTATTTGGTGGCCATTTCCGTCATTTTGTTATTTTTAGTGCTGTTACCTGTCTTCGGAAAATCGGTCAACGGCTCGCGCCGTTGGATCAATTTGGGCATTTTTAACCTGCAAGTCACCGAGTTCGTGAAGTTTGCCGCTTTGGTGGGCGCAGCCTGGTTTACCGTGCAGCGCCAGGAATACATGCACTCCT
The DNA here is from genome assembly GCA_937995395.1 of uncultured Sutterella sp. GTDB lineage: Bacteria > Pseudomonadota > Gammaproteobacteria > Burkholderiales > Burkholderiaceae_F > Duodenibacillus. Next base: position 10,539 of record CALKKK010000134.1, read on the forward strand.
TTACCAAGGGGCTGGGCCCCATGGCCTTGATGATGTGCTTGATTTCGGGTCTCATCAGTCTTCAGCCCGATTTGGGTGCCATTGTCGTGATCGTTTCCATTGCTATGGGCGTGCTTTTCTTAGGCGGTTTGAATTTGCGCATCTTCATGGCGGTGAGTGTCGCCGTGGTGATCGTGGTGGCTTTGATGATTTACGACTCGCCCTGGCGCGTGCAGCGCGTGATGGCCTATTTGGATCCATGGTCCAGCGAATACGCCTTGGATAAGGCCTATCAGTTAAGCCACTCTCTGATTGCGTTTGGGCGAGGCGAGCTCTTTGGCGTAGGCTTGGGGGCATCGGTTGAAAAACTCCATTACCTGCCTGAAGCACACACCGACTTTATTCTGGCTTTGGTCGGGGAAGAATTGGGCTTTGCGGGCGTCGTGTTTGTGCTCGTTTGCTATTACTTGCTCGTGCGCCGTGCGTTTGCCATCGGGCGACAAGCGATTAAACTCGATCGCGTCTTCTCGGGCCTGGTGGCCGAAGGCGTGGGGATTTGGATCGGCATTCAAGTCGTCATCAATGCGGGCGTGGCCACGGGACTATTTCCGACGAAAGGCTTGACGCTTCCCTTGATGAGTTACGGGGGTTCCTCATTACTGTCTACAATTGCAGCTATTGCATTATTGCTTCGCGTCGACCGTGAAAACCGTATTCTGATGCGCGGCGGTCGAACTTAAGATTTTCAAAAATTCAAAAAAGAAGAAATTGGCCATGAGTGAAAAGAAAAAACATCTGTTGATTACCGCTGCCGGCACGGGCGGTCATGTCATGCCGGGGTTGGCGGTTGCCCGCGAAATGCGTGCTCGCGGTTGGACCGTGAGCTGGATCGGCACCCAAACGGGGATGGAATCCAAACTCATCGCCAAGGACGACATTCCTTTTGAAGGTCTGGACTTTCAGGGCTTAAGAGGCAAGGGGATGTTCGGGATGTTTACGGGCGCCATTAAACTCATTGCCGCCACGCAAAAAGCCAAAAAGTTGATTAAGGCGCAAAAGCCCGACGTTGTCTTTACGACCGGGGGCTACATTGCCGTTCCCGTGTGCAATGCTGCTAAAAAGTGTCATACCAAAGTCGCGTTGATGAATGCTGACGCAGACATTTTGATGAGCTCCAAGTTGATCCTCAATACGACATCTGCCGTGGCTTGCGGTTTTGCGGGTTCCGCTCGTTCGGTCGCAGGCGACAAGGGGCGCATTACGGGCAACCCCGTGCGCGCCGAAATCGAAGCTTTGCCCGCGCCTGAAGAACGCCTTGCCGGACGCGAAGGTAAATTGAAACTGTTGGTCTTCGGCGGCAGTCTCGGCGCTCAGGTCTTTAACGAAACGGTGCCCCAAGCCTTGGCATTGTTTGAAGAAGAAAAGCGTCCCGAAGTCGTGCACCAGTGCGGGGCCAATTCGGTGGAAAAAGTCAAAGCCCTTTACGAGTCTTTGGGCGTGAAGGCCACTGTTGTGGGCTTTATCGAAGATATGGCTGCCGCTTACAGAGAAAGCGACATTGTTTTATGCCGCTCGGGCGCGATGAGCGTGAGTGAACTCTGTGCCGCAGGTGCTGCGAGCATCTTGGTGCCGTTGGTGGTGAAGACCACACAACATCAGTTGGGTAATGCCCGCTATATGGCCACACGCGGCGCCGCCATCTTGATGGAGCAGCCTCAGTTGACGCCTGAGCATCTCTTCGGCCAATTGATGAGTTTAAAGCGCGACCGTATTTTGGCGATGGCGCAAGCTGCCAGAAAACTTGCTCGCAGTGGTGCGGTGGCAGCTGTCTGCGACATGATCGAAGAAGTCGACGCAGGCAACGTCCGTTTGATGCCTTGACAGACACACAAACGAACCGAATTTTGGAATAGAAAAAGATTGAGGATATAGCTATGAAGTTTGTGGTCAAGCACCTGCATTTTGTGGGTATCGGCGGCACGGGCATGTGCGGTATTGCCGAAGTTTTATTGAATCTCGGTTATACGGTCTCGGGTTCCGACTTGGCAACGAGTCCCGTCACGCAACGTTTGACCGAGTTGGGCGCCAAAGTCTATCAGGGACATGCCGCGGAAAATATTGCAGGTGCCGACGCCATCGTGATTTCTAGCGCTGTGCACGACGACAACCCCGAGGTGGTGGCCGCTCGTGCCGCACATATCCCCGTGGTGCCGCGCGCCGTGATGCTCGCCGAACTCATGCGCTTGCGCCGCGGCATTGCCATTGCGGGTACGCACGGCAAGACAACGACCACGTCGTTGACCACGGCCGTGTTGGCCGCAGGCGGCATGGATCCCACCTATGTGATTGGGGGCAGACTCAATAGCTCAGGCGTGAATGCTCGTTTGGGCGCAGGCGAATACATCGTTGCCGAAGCCGACGAGTCCGATGCCTCATTTTTGAATTTGACGCCTGTGGTGGCGGCCGTGACCAATATCGATCAGGACCACATGGCAACTTACGGGCACGACTTTTCTCGTTTAAAGCAGGCCTTTGTCGACTTCTTGGGCCGTTTGCCTTTTTACGGCGTCGCGGTGCTGTGTGCCGACGATGAAAACGTGCGCTCGATCATTCCGTCGGTAAGCCGTCGCGTGATCACCTATGGGACGACGGACGACGTAGACGTGCAGGCCGTGGACATTGAGCCTTGCGGCACGCAGATGCGCTTTACGATTTTGCGCGAAGGGCATGCGCCGTTACCCGTGGTTTTAAATCTTCCGGGGCGACATAATGTGACGAATGCCTTGGCGGCCGTCGCCGTAGGTACGCTTTTGGGCGTGAGTGACGAGGCGATTCAAAAGGCTTTGTCGGAATTCACAGGCGTAGGTCGTCGCTTTGCCCAGTACGGGGAAGTGGAAATCGAAGACGAGGATGTGATTCCGGGCTCCAAATTTACGTTGGTGGACGACTACGGTCACCATCCGCATGAAATGGCCGCCACCATTGCTGCCGCACGCGGTGCCTGGCCCGATAAGCGCTTGATTTTGGCCTTCCAGCCGCATCGTTATTCTCGTACGCGCGATTGCTTCGAAGACTTTGTGAAGGTTTTAACGAGCGTTGACGCCATTGTCTTAGCCGATGTTTACCCGGCAGGTGAAGCCCCTGTGGCAGGTGCCGACGGGCGAGCATTGGCCAGAGCCGTGCGTACCGTCTTTAGAGGCGATCTGATTTTCTGTGAAAAGATTGAAGAAGTGCCCTTGGCCATTCATCGCATTGCGCGCGACGGCGACGTGGTCTTGACGATGGGTGCTGGCTCTATCGGCCGCGTACCCCAGCAGTTGGCTAAGAAAACCATTTAAATCAAAACGGCAAAAACAAAGGAAGAGAAGAAGTGCAGCAACATTCCCAAATCGATCCCCAAAGTTTAGGACGTGTGGCCGTTTTGTTGGGCGGCATGAGTAGCGAGCGTGAAGTGTCGCTCTCAAGCGGCTCAGGTGTTTATGAAGCCTTGAAGCGTTCGGGCGTAGATGTCACAAAAATTGATCCCAAAGAAGTGCCGATCGAAACGTTGCGCGGCAAATTCGATCGCGTCATGATTTCTTTGCATGGGCACTTCGGCGAAGACGGCTCGATTCAAGGTGCTCTGGAATATTTGCAGATTCCCTATACGGGGCCTGGCGTGATGGCTAGCGCCATCGCCATGGACAAAACGATGACGCGTCGCGTGTGGAGTGCTTGCGGCATTCCTGTGGCCAAGGGGGTGACGGTGACTTCGGCCGATCAGGCACAGGAAGTGTTGGACGCTTTAGGTGCTGACGTCGTGGTCAAGCCCTCAGGCGAAGGCTCGTCAATCGGTGTCACGAAACTCAAAAATGCGACCGTTGAAGAACTGCGTGCCGCTTTGACCGAGGGCTTGAAGTACGACACGCACGTTTTGGTGGAAAAGCGTGTTTTCGGGCGCGAGCTGACGGTGGCGATCATCGGCGGCAAGGCGTTGCCCATCATTGAAATTCAGGCGCCTGACGGCGACTACGATTATCAAAACAAATACTACACGGATGTGGTGCACTACGAGTGCCCCGCCAAGATTGACGATACTCTGACGCAAAAGATTCAGGCAACGTGTGAAGCCGCCTTTGCCGCCTTGGGTGCCAGAGGCTGGGGGCGCATCGACGTCATGCTCGACGACGCAGGCGACTTTATCCTTTTGGAACTCAATACGAGCCCCGGCATGACGCCGCACTCTTTGGTGCCGATGGCAGCTCGCGCCGTGGGCTTAAGCTACGAAGCGCTTTGCATGACCATTGCCTCAATGGCAACGTTGGATCACCGACTCTGATGTGAGGGCGAATCGGCGTGACTGTGGGCGGCATTCTCGTAGGACTTGTGCGCGGCATTTGGCGTTTGACGTGGGGGCTGATCGTTGGCATCTTTCGTCGTTTGACGATCGGAAACGTTTCGCGTCTGGCCGTCTTGTGCGCCGTGGGTTACGGTATCTGGCGCGTACTGACGTCCCCGATGCTCGACATCAAGACCTTGGAAATTCGTGGTCCTGTGGAAGCCTTGGGGTTGCAGGAAGTGACGCAAACGGTTTCCGATAAAGTTGAAGGCAATCTTCTCACGGTCGATATCGAAGGTATCAAAAACGCAGTTAAAGCCATCAGTTGGATTAAAGACGTCGAAGTCATACGTCTTTGGCCCGACAGCCTTTACATCAACGTGATTCGCCACAAAGCGATTGCGATTTGGGATGATGGCAGGCTCGTGAGCAACGCCGGTGTTTTGTTTTCGAGTAACGACGAGCCGATTGACAATCTTGTCAAAATGCCTACTTTCGGCGGCGACCCCCAATATGTGGCCGAAATGGTGCGCATGTATCCGAGTTTTCAAAAAGAAGCCGCCAAGATCGGCTCTCGCGTGAAGGCCGTCAATGTCACTTTTCGCGGCAGTTGGTCGGTGACATTGGACTCCGACTATTTCGAAGCACTGACTGTGGAACTCGGCCGCGCTTTGGTTTCCAACGGCCCGGTAATGCGTTTAACGCAAGTGATGGACAATTTCGATCGGGTGTGCGAAATGATGCACGGGTGGCCTGCCAGGATCGACGCACGTTATCGCAACGCTTTTGCCGCCAAGTTGCCTGACAAAGCGGGGCAGACAGGATGGAAATTGGCGCAATCCGTAAAAAAGGCCGGAGCTCCAAAATCGGAAGTTGCCAAGGATAAAGAAAAGAAACCGGAAACCAAACCTGTGACGCCGAGCACGTCACCTCAAAAGAAGGACGAGAAAGTCGTGCCTCAATCTAAACCGGAGTCAAAGCCTGCGGTCAAGCTCAAAGAGGAGACGAAACCTGTCGCACCGACTTCGCCTGGCACGGCTGTCGAAGGCGCAGAAATCGACCTGTCGGGCGCGGGGTTTTAATCGTAAAATTAATTCTTTTCACCATCCGTTTTTTAACGCATTAGAGTTTTTTGCATGGAAGGCGTACAAAACAGTTCCGTCATTGCCGCATTGGATATCGGCACGAGCAAGATTTCGGTTGCCGTGGCCGAGGTTGACGACAACGGCGCATTGTCCATTTTGGGTTTCGGCAAAGTGGGCGCTAACGGCATTCATGCAGGCAGCGTTCAGGATGTGGAGTTGGCCGTGGACTCCATTCGCAGTGCCGTTTCCGAAGCCGAACAGATGTCGCGACGCAAAATCACGACGGTGACCGCCGCTTTGACCGGAAAGCATCTTCATTGCGTCAACAAAACGGGGCAGGCGCCGCTTCCCAACGCCGAAGTCGAAAATAACGATATCAAGCGTGCGACACGCTTGGCCATGACCTTCGATCCCAAAACGGATGCCGAAAGTACCGACGATCGTGTGGTCAGCCACATCATCAAGGGCTATACGATCGATAACGACGACACCATGATTCAAGATCCTCTTGGAATGGCGGGCAGCGTCTTAAAGGCCCATGCCCATTTGGCTCTGGGGTCCGATAGCGTTGTTATCAACTTGGTGAAATGCATTCGTCGTGCGAGTCTTGATTTGGAAGGCTTGGTGTTGCAACCCTGGGCAAGTGCTGCTGGCGTTTTGACGCCCACTGAAAAAGAATTGGGCGTGGTGCTTCTCGATATCGGGGCAGGGGCTGTGGATATTGCCTGTTACCAAGGCGGCAATATCGAATATACGGCGGTTGTGCCTTCGGGGGGCGATTTGATTACGCGCGATATCGCATCCATCCTTCAGTGCCGAATTGACGACGCCGAAGACATCAAGCTCACGTACGGGCACGTGGGGCTAAGGCCCGAAGACAATTTTGAGAATATCTGCTATGTGAACGAAACGACCGACAAGCAAACCACGGCCAACAATGCCAAGGTGGTGGAAATCATCGAATCTCGCTCGGTGGAAATGTTGCGCTTGATTGCTCAGTACTACTTGGCCAAAGACAAGTGGTTGGCACGCGCTGCCGCAGGTATCGTGATTACCGGGGGCGTGGCGAGGATGCCGGGATTCAGAGAATTGGCCGAAACGATTTTTGGACTTCCTGTACGTATTGGACAGCCGCCGATTCAAAAACGCAGCGCATTGACGTTGGAAAATCCGGAAGATGCGACCGTGGTGGGGGTGTTACTCGAAACCGTGCGTCGCCGCAATATCACTGGCGCCGTGACCTCCCGCTCGGGGCGCTTGGACGGTTTCTGGGGGGCGATGCGCCGCATCGTATTCGGGGACTTTGTGAGTTGATCGAACATTTGCCGCAATAAGGGTTAACATTAGCTCCCTGTCATTTACTGTCTCGCTGTCTCGGGGCACAATGAACGCAAGACCCCGAGGGTTTGTTGCGGGGATCGAAAAAGAGAGAGAGTTTGGGCGTCACGTCTTGCGTGACGCTTTGAAAAGAAGAAAGGAGTCGGTCTATGGCCGCAAAAGTTTTGATTATCGACGGCGGTATTGCCTACGGACACTCCAAGGGTGAACTCAATCACGCTTTGGCAGAACTTGCCAAGGACGAATTGACCGCCATGGGCTATGAAGTCTCGGTGACGCGCATTGCCGACGGCTGGGATATTGCTGCAGAAAACCAGAAGATGCGTGATGCCGATGCCGTAATTTTGCAAACTCCTATTTGGTGGATGTCGACACCTTGGCAGGTCAAAAAGTACTTTGACGAAGTCTTTGGCGCGGGCATGATTACGGGTGACGGGCGCCATCGCGACGATCCGGATGTCAATTACGGTACGGGCGGTCTTTTAAAGAGCCGTTACATGATTTCCTGCACATGGAATGCACCCAAGTTTGCTTTTACGGGCGAAAAGGAATTCTTTGAAGGCAAGGGAATTGACGCGGTTGTTTTTCCCATTCACAAAGCCTTCCAGTTCCTGGGTATGAAACCCATGAAGACCTTCATGGCCAATGATGTGATGAAAAATCCCAATATTCCTGCCGATCGCGAACGCTTCAAGATTCTTCTGAAGGACAACTTCGGCTAAACGTTTCAACGAATTTGGCCAAAAGCAAAGCGGTGCGAAAAATTGTTTTCTCGCCGCTTTTTTAATGCTCAAAAACGCGCTACGATGCGCGCTCGAAATGAGGGAGTTTTGACGATAGGTTGTCGTCGGACATTTCAAAACCAATAGAAGTAACAAACACACACTATGCGTACGCCGACTTTAGCCAAATCGGGCTTGGCAGCTTGGTATCCGATTATCGGTTTGGCCTTTGCCGCATTCGTTTTCAATACCTCGGAATTTCTGCCCGTGGGGTTGTTGCCCGACATTGCAGAAAGTCTTCACGAAACCGTGCCCTTTACGGGGTTGATTCTCACGGGCTATGCGTTTGTGGTGGCACTGATGTCGCTACCTTTGACGATTCTCACAGCCAAACTCGAACGCCGAAAGTTGCTCTTGGCCTTGCTCGTCATTTTTTCCGTGAGCCACTTTGTGGTGATTTGGGTTCAGACGTTTGAGTTGCTTTTTGCGGCACGTGTTTTGGTGGCTTTGACGCACTCCATCTTCTGGTCGATCATGACGCCTTTGGCCGCACGCGTGGCGCCTCGCGGCAAACGAGCCGTAGGTCTGGCAGCAGTGATGGGCGGCACGATCGTGGCGACGGTTTTGGGCGTTCCGATCGGCACCAAACTCGGGCACCTCTTCGGGTGGCAGGAGTCGTTTTTCATTATCGGCTTGGCTTCGATGACGGTTCTCATCATCATCTTTTTGTCTTTGCCCGAGTGCGTGAGCAATCGGGCGGGGTCTTTAAAGAGCTTGCCCGTGATTTTCAAGCGCCCCGCCTTGTTGCAACTTTACCTTTTGACCGTCGTGACCGTTTTGGGGCAGTTTACCGTTTACTCCTACATTAGTCCCATTGTGTCGACTGCTGGCGGTTGGGGCAATTCCGATATCGTTGTGGTACTTTTCCTCTTTGGTATCGCTGGCATTTTGGGTACCGTAATCGGTGCACGTGTGGTCGATAAGCACCGTGACGCCACCGTCGTTTTGCCCATGATTTTGGTGGCGGCTTCTTTGTTCCTTCTCGTCTTGGCTTGCAAGAATTTTATGACCCTCTCGGTTTTGGTCGTCATTTGGGGTGCCGCCATGACTTGCATCTGTTTGGCTTTCCAGACACTCCTTTTAAACGCTGCGCCCGATTGTGCGGACGTAGCCACTTCCCTTTACTCCGGGATCTTTAACGTGGGTATCGGCGGGGGTGCCTTTATCGGCTCTCGCGTCTCTGAACACTTCGGCTTTATGCCCGTAAGTTATGTCGGCGCCACATTGGTGTGCGTTTCTCTTGTAGGATTGCTCTTTGTATGGATGAAGACGGGATCGCCCTTATTTACCTACGTGCCCGACAATAAAGACGAACACCAAGACCACTGACAAAACCCCATGAGTGAAGAAGGCTACCGAATCCCCGATTTGGCACCCGGCCAATGGCACCGTGCCGAAGAAACGATCCGCGGCTCGCGATTTATCGTGACGATGGCGCACACCGATACGATTGAAAGCGCCAAGGCTTTCATCGAAGCGGTGCGCGCAGAGCACGCTAATGCCACGCATAACTGTTGGGCTTATCAAGCGTCTAAACCCGAGACCACTGCTCAAATAGGTGCGAGCGACGACGGTGAGCCCAAGGGTACGGCAGGACGCCCCATGTTGACTGTGCTGCTGCATTGCGGAGTGGGCGAAGTCAGTGCCGTGGTGACGCGTTACTTTGGCGGCACCTTGTTGGGCACCGGCGGTCTTGTGCGCGCCTATCAGGGGCTTGTGAAGTTGGGGTTGGAGACGTTACCCACGCGCATCAAGGTGCCTTCCGAGGTTTTGACCGTTTCGATTGAGCATCGGTTTTATAACCACGTCGAGAGCATCATCGAAAAGTGCGGGGCACGCATTCTTTCCAAAGCATTTGCGAGCAATGTGGAAGTCACTGTTGAGGTGGCTTTGGAAGCCAAAGACCGACTCGTGAACCAAATCTCGCAGGCCTGTGCGGGGCGGGTGTCGATCAATGCTGAAGAAATCTGAAACAAACTCAAGAAAATGAGCTGAAATCTATCAAAATGTAAACTTGAGGATCAATGTTTTTATAAATACATCAAAAATTGATCCTTTTCTTTCTTTTGTTATTCTCGTATTTGCTTAAGATCAATAAATATTTTCTGTGAACATAGATTTCTAAGAGTTCTTAAAGGTATCATTCATAGACATTTATCAAAGTTAGGGTGATACATTATGAATGTTCAACACAAACATCAGATACTTATTCTTGTTAAAACATACCCCGCACCGAGCGCCACTCATATTGAGATTTGCTGTACAGCAGGTATTGATGCTGACGGAAAGATGGTCAGAATCTATCCTGTTCCCTTCCGTTTGATGGCTGAAAATAAGCAGTACACGAAATGGCAATGGATTGAAGCGGAAACTTCTAGGCCACCGAAGGATCATCGCCCCGAAAGCCGAAGGATCAACTGTGATGATATGCGCGTTGATCCACGCCTGATCATAAAAGACTGGTCAGAGAAGATGAAATGGTTAGATCGTTGTCCACACTTTGATTCAATTGAAGGTATAGAACAGGCACGTCAGAAGAAAGGTGTGACGCTTGGGATTGTTCCTGTGATTCAAATTCTCGATCTGGAGATTAGGTCGGAAGCCAAAGATTGGACAAAAGAACAACTGGAAAAGCTGACACAGCAATTACAAACGGATTTCTTTTCCGATCAGGCATGCGCAATCGAAGAAGCCAGACGATTGGAGAAAATTCCGTTTGGGTTCTATTACAAATTTATGTCAAGAGGTTGTTCCAACGCTCAGACAATTCGTATTACTGACTGGGAGATTTGTCAGTTATACCGCAAGATGAGTAAAAAGTACCCAAACCCAGATGTTTGGCAGGCCAAAATGCGACAGAAGTATGTCGAAGAGTTCTCCACCAAGGACGTTTATTTGATTTTAGGGAATCAACATAGATTCCCTGATCAATGGTTATGCATAGGAGTTGTTGCAGCGCCTAAGGGCACACAAGCTCCGGCCACAGGAGAGCTGTTTTAGAGTTCGAGGCTGATGCATAAGCTTTCTCTGGTAAAGCATACAGAGAAAATATTTGTAGAGATTGTGCGGAACGTTCTACCAAGCGTTCCGCAACGTATTTACGATGGCAGAAGTTAGGATCGCGTTCAAAGCATAAAAGACAGCATTTTTGGGTTTCGACAGTTGGGAGCAAAGAAGTGATTTCTTGCTCTTGGGTGGCTAGGTAGTCTTTGTAGTTCTTAGTATAGATATCCCAGTCTCCGTCTTCTCTATATCTGTTTCGAATGATAGAAGGGCATCCCAAAGAGCGCATATGCAAATACGAAATCCCGATAGAACGAAGATTATTCGATAGGGCAGTCTTAGAGAATCCTTTTTTTCGTGATAACGGAATCAGCCTGACATCAATAAGCATGTCAATCTCACGGCGTTGAAGCTCACTTAGAACGGCCTCAATACTGGCACCTTCATAACCGATGGTAAAAATATAAGACATAACCCCTTCGCAACAAGTTGTAATTGAAAGGGGAGTATAACGCTTTAGTCGGGTTGTCCACGCATTTAACAACATTTGTCGAGTAGAATCTTTGCCGATACATTTTTGACCTCTTTCCCATTCATCGTGAACCGGAATATGTCCAATCATCCGTCGTTGTGGCCCTTTCCTCGCATGATCGTGCATCGTGCAGGGGGATTTCTTGCACCTGAAAATACCCGTGCGGCTTTTGAAGTTGCCGTGAATCTGAAGTGCGACGCGATCGAAACCGATGTAATGATGACTTCCGACGGCGAACTGATTTTGAGCCACGATGAAGAGTTGGGGCGCGCCGTCGACGGTGTGGGGCTTGTGGCCGAAATGACCAAAGCCGAGCTTTTGAAACTCGATGCTGGCATTCGTTTCGGTTCCCAGTGGCAGGGTCAAAGGATGATGACCTTTGAAGAGTCGTTGCTCTTTTGCCATGCGCACGATCTTTTCATGAATATCGAGATTAAGCCCGCCCAGGGCTTTGCCAAAGAGACGGCGCAAGCCGTTGCTCGTACGCTTGCAGCCTTCGCAGCCGCCGGGAAGGTTCGAGGCGATCGCGTGCTCATCAGTTCTTTTAGCGTGCAGGCCCTCTCTGCATTTCGTGCTGTTGATGCAAATACGACGTGTGGTTTGTTGCTTGAAGATGTGCCCGAAAATTGGCTTTCTGTCGCCCACGAATTGGGGGTTAAAACCGTACATTCCGATTACACGATCGTGACGCCTGAGTTTGTAGCCGTTGCGCATGATGCTGGGCTTGGCATCATGGCCTATACGGTGGACGACGTCGAGCAGGCTCAAACCCTTTTAGCCATGGGTGTGGATGCCATCTGCACCAATCGGCCCGATGTGTTGGCGCCTGTTTTGGTTGCTTGAACACAAAGCTCGCCAACTGCTCGCTCTCTATCAAAACTTACCTGCTGTCGTTTGGTATTCCTGCTTTTGTGTCCTCGCGCGTTAAAACGCAGTCAGTCGACAAAACCAAGTTGGTAGTAAGATTGATTGAGCACATTTCATAGGAAGTGTTTTAGGCGCGTTTGCGCTACTTTGCTTTTGGATTAAGACGTAAGAGAGCTAAACCATGCTTAACCCTATTACCTTTACTGATAGAGACGAATTTAATAGAAAGCCGTTTGCAGAGAAGCTGATTCGGTTGCTTAAAGGAAATAATGAAATTTTTCCAATGGCGATTAATGGTGCGTGGGGAACTGGAAAAACCGAGTTTGCTAAGAAGACCGTGTATCTTATAAACCAAGAGCACAATGACAATTGTATTGCCGAATATTTTGATGCGTTTGTCGAGGATTACTACGACGATCCCTTGACAAGTCTTCTGGCAAAGCTTTATCAAACATTTCCAAATGGAGAAGCTAAAACAAAATCCTTGGCAACATTTACTAAGGTGATTTCTGCAACCGTTGGGCCAAAAATCCTCAAATTGGTGTGTCCTCCGTTAGGGGAAGCAGCTGAGGCTACATTGAATGTTTGGAATAAACTTAAAGAGGAAAGCATTCAAGAAAATTTCGAGAATAGGGTAAAGATTGAATCGTATTTGCAAAAATTAAAAGACACTATTACCCAAATAGCTGATGGGAAGACTTTTGTATTGTTTATTGACGAACTTGACCGTTGCAGGCCGAACTATGCACTTCATCTTCTCGAGGTTGTCAAACACGTATTTGATATCCCTAATTTGAAAATTATTTTCGTAATCAATGAGGGGCAGCTTGTAGAAATTGTTAAGCGTAATTATGGTGATAAC
>CALKKK010000135.1 GCA_937995395.1 uncultured Sutterella sp.
GGCGTAGGAAGGATTTTTTGTTCTGCCCATTGACAAACGTGTGTGGTCCAGAGATCAGTCAGGTGATACAAGGCCGCGAGCCGAAGGCTCGTTGCTTTAAAAAATTATTTGGCGTCATTTTCAAAGTTGTTGCATACTACGTGCACTATGAAAATCACTTGCGCTTTGAAATACAGACTCAACCCGACAGACAAGCAGCGTGCGGCCTTAAGCCGTAGCGCCGGTTGCTGTCGCTATGTCTTTAACAAAGCCTTGGCTTTGCAAAACGAGCGCAAGGAAAACAAACAGTTTACGTTGCACTACAACGATATGGCCAGGCTCTTGGTCGGCTGGAAGAAAGAGTCGGATATGGCCTTTCTCAAAGAAGCGCCCTCGCAAGCGCTTCAGCAGACCTTGATGGATCAACATACGGCCATCCAAGACGCTTTCCGCAAAGGCAACGATCCGGCTCGAAAAGGCTGGCCCAAATTCAAAGCCAAGGATTGCGGTGACGGTTTCCGTATTCCGCAGATCAAGCCCGAACATATCGACGAAGGCAACAGTTGCGTTCGCCTTCCCAAAATCGGTTGGGTGAAGTATTTCAACAGCCGACCGATGACTTTCCCGGATAAAAACGGCCAAGCCAATCGCGGTAAAGTCAAGCAGGTCTCGATTACAAAAGATGCAGACAAGTGGTTTGCATCTTTCATGATTGAGTTCGATGTCGAATTGCCTGATATCAAAGACCTTGATGTCGGCATCGACCTTGGTGTCGTTCACGCTATCGCCACAAGCGACGGCAAGTTCTTTGATTTGGACGTTGCAAAGATCAAACGACTCGAAGCCGAAATTGCCAAGTGGCAACGAAAGCTCGAACTCAACAAGGCTTCTCGTAAAAAGTTGGCCGAACTTGGTAAAGCCAAAGAGTTCGACAAGAAAGAACCCAGCCGTAAAAGACGGCGTATTTTAGAAAGGATCAGAAAACTCAACTACAAGATTCGTTGCATCCGACAAGACTTTTACAAGAAAACGGCGCATACACTCGCGCAAGAGTACGGCTGTGTGTACGCCGAAGAGTTAAAAGTTCGCAATATGACCAAAAGCGCCAAAGGCACAGTCGAAGAACCCGGAACGAATGTCAAACAAAAGTCCGGGCTCAATCGTGCTATTCTTCGAACGGGCTTTTTCGGTCAACTTCAAGCAATCGGATGGGCAATGACAAAAACCGGTGGAATCGTCGTCAAAGTCGATCCGAGGTACACATCAAGGCAATGCCCGAAGTGTGGATGCGAGGATAAGAAGAACCGCCCGAAACAAGCAGTATTCAAATGCTGCCGGTGCGGTCACAGCGACAATGCCGATACCAACGGAGCCGTTAACGTGAGGATTCGGGGCCGGGCAGGCCCTATTGCACACGAAAAAAAGCAAAGATCTCGTGCTGTGAACAGGCAACACCAAGGCGTAGCCGCCTCGGGGGTGTCGGTCAACAGGGAGAACCACCCTTAGTCATCTGACTGAGGAATCCTCTGCCTTCAGGCAGGGGAGGATGTCAATCCGTATCGTCCCGAAGACCCTCGACTGACAGTTTTTCCCTGTATGCATGCTTTTACTTTGCCGGTCGCAACGCCCGAATATCTCAAAATTTACGGAACGCCGAGAAAGCCGGAAGATCTGTTTCGTCATATCGGCTTGTTGAAATCCGGTCCCGGCTTCCTTCCCACAAATCGTTTGGTGCGTCGAGGTGAAATTCGAACGGTGATGTGGAAAAGCATTCATCGCTATGTCGATATGCTCAATATCAAAGATGCGATGATGAAGTCGATGGGAATTGCCGTCGATCTTCCTTTGGGGGTGGTGCTTGAAGAAATCCGAAACGGAGAAGTCGTGCAAGTTCTCGATAACTGGCACAGAGATTTTTGGGACTATTCCGTCGTGATTCGTAGCGAAGACACCAAAACGGATATCGGCCGTTTTGCGACCTGGTACGCTCGTCGAGCGACCGCCGATATCGATTGGCGCAGGGAAGAAGGTTTCCGTTTGCTAGGGGTAGACCCTAGGCTTATTTAGACGGCAACGAACAAAGAGCCAGATAAATGGTCATTTTGACCGTGTGGGAAAGACTTTGGAAATTTACACTCCTTAGAAATTAAATCGCTTGGAAGACATTCAAGCCCAACACAATAGAGGAGAGTAAAAATGACAGAACTTTCTCGTCGTCAGTTTGTTCAGGTTGCGGGTATCGCCGGGTTGTCCGGATTTGGTATCGGTGCGGCAAATGCGGCTTCCAAAGTTCCGGCCAAATGGGATGAAACGGTCGATGTTGTCGTGATCGGCTCGGGTTTTGCCGGGCTGGCTGCAGCTTACGAAGCCAAGAAAGCCGGAGCCGATGTTGTCGTTCTTGAAAAAATGAGAGCAGTCGGCGGCAACTCCGTGATCAACGGCGGTATTGTCGGCATTCCCGGTACGCCGCAACAGATCAAGCTCGGGATCAAGGATTCTCCCGAATTGATGATGCAAGACATGATCAAGGCCGGAGAAGGGCTGAATCATCCGGACAAAGTGCGTGCCTTGTGTCATGCCGCTTTGGATATGTATCGTTGGACGGTCGACGAACTCGGTGTGGTTTATCAGGATAAAAACGTTAAACAAGAAGGCGGCCATTCGGTGCCGAGAAGCTTGTTTACGGCAAACGGCTCGGGTTCGGAAATTGTCAAGAAGGAACAGGCAGCACTTGAAAAACTTGGTGTGAAACCGCGTGTTCGTACCTTTATGGAAGAGATCGTCTGTAACGACAAAGGTCGTGTGCTCGGCGTGAAGGTTCGTCAAGGTTATACCTTCCCCGATGCTCAGTCCGGTAAAGTTCGTTATATCGCAGCCCGTCGCGGCGTGGTTTTGGCACATGGCGGTTTTGCTGCCGACGTGAACTATCGTCAAATGTTTGATCCGAAGTTGACGGATAAGTTCCAAAGTACCAATCAACCCGGTGCAACCGCAGAAGCTTGGAAAGCGGCTGCAGCCATCGGTTGCCGTTTCATTCAGGAAGATTGGATTCAATGCTTGCCGCAAACGTCTCCTGATGAAAAGGGCTTCGGTATCGGCTTTGCTTGGTCCGGACACGTTTCGATGTTTGGCGTCTGGGTGGATGCTGCGACCGGACAGCGTTTTATCAATGAATTGGCCAATCGAAAAGTTCGTGCCGACGCCGTGCTCAATCAATTGAACTTAGGGCACACTTGTATTGCGATCGGCGACAGCGGTACGGCCAAGTCCTTTGAAGAAATCCGACCGGGAATGCTGAAGCGTCAGTTGGAACGCGGTTGCGTTTTCCAGTTCAACACGCTTGAAGAAATCGCTGCAAAATTCAATACGCCCATTAAAGAATTGCAAAAAACTATTTCGCAATTCAATGACAGTGTCAAGAGCGGCAAGGATCCGATGGGGCGTCCCGTGAATAAAAAGGCTGTGGCTTTGGGACAGGGACCTTGGTATGTCGCACGTCTGTCTCCCAAGGTTCACCACTGTATGGGAGGTTTGTTAACCGACGATAAGACGCAGGTCTATCACGTATTAGGGCATAAGATCGACGGGCTTTATGCAGCAGGGGAGGCAACCGGTGGTGTTCACGGTGCCGTTCGTTTGGGGTCTTGCGCTGTGACGGACTGTTTGGTGAACGGTCGTATTGCCGGTCAACAGGCAGCCAAGAATAAGGCTTGGTCATAATGAATCAAAACACAGTGCAGAAACTTTAAGCAGTGTTCGCGCAATGGCCTTTCTCGATACGATTTTCGAGGAAGGCCTTTTCGTCAATGAAATCAATGTTTTGAACTAAGACCTAAATGGGGTGTTATCAAGAAATTAGGTAAAATGACGGGACTTTTTTCTTGAAAAAATAAAGCTTCTATCTCACTATGAATGAAACTCAAAACGTCGATGTCAACAATATGCTCTTTTCCGGCATCACCGATCATGCGACTTTGCTCTACACCCGGATCACGGACTTTTTTGCCAACTCGGTCTTTGCAGGCTTTTCTTCGGTGAGCGCCATTTACCAGTTGGGCGCAGTGGCGCTTTCCGTCTTGATCGCTTACATGGTGAGCCGCTTTTTCGGTGCACGCCTGTTGACTTTGCGCGCCAGAATCACGTCGGAAACGTGGGGCGCCAAACTCATTCGTATGACGATTTCGCTCGTACAAGCCTTGCTCTTTAGCGTGACAGCCGCAACGCTTCAGTCGGTGTGCGTCTCTTTGATGACGGCTGCAGGCGTTGTAAACCACGAATCCAATCTATTTATTATCCGCGTTGCCTATCAGATTTTCTATGCCTGGGCGATTCTCTATGTCATCCTTCAGATGTTGACGACTTTGATTGGAGATAAGTTCTTCAGCCAGAGCCAGAAGAAGTTTGTGACCACCGGCTTCTGGATTTTGGCCTTTTTGCAGATCGTGGGCATACTGCCTGAGATCGTGCATCTGATGAAAGAGTATTCGTTACCGATCGGTAGCGACAACCTCACCATCTGGAAGATCTTCGTAGGCTTGGTCACGGTGCTCTTGACGGCAGGCGTTGCCAATAAATTGGCCGATATCTGCGAAGCGCAAATCATGCGCCTCAAAGAAATGGAAATGAATCTGCGTGTGGTGTTTGCTCGTATCTGTCGCGTGGGTTTGATTGTGATCGGCGTATTGATTGCACTGTCTACTGTGGGTATCAACCTCACGGTGCTTTCCGTCTTTGGCGGTGCCGTGGGCGTGGGTATCGGCTTTGGCATGCAAAAGATTGCTTCCAACTACATTTCGGGCTTCATCATCTTGTTCGATCGCTCGGTGAAGTTGGGCGACATGGTTCAGGTGGGCACCTTCTCGGGCGTGGTGACACAAATCAATACTCGCTACTCGGTTTTGCGCAATACGCTTGGCGAAGAGTTGATTGTTCCGAATGAAAACTTTGTGACCGGCACCGTCAAGAACTACTCCTTGACCGACACCGACTGCGTTATCAACGTGGAAGTGTCCTGTGCTTACGAAGCCGACGTCGACAAGGCTTTGGAAATCCTTTTGGAAAGCGTGAAGGCACAGCCCAGAGTTTTAAAATCGCGCAATCCCTATACCTATGTGGCAAGTTTTGGTGCGAGCGGCATCAACCTTAAGGCCGGTTTCTGGGTGGCCGATCCTCAATTGGGTACGGCGACACTTAAGAGCGACATCATGCGTATGGTCTTGAAGCGCTTTAATGCGGCCGGTATTGAAATTCCGTACGACAAGCTCGACTTGACGGTGAAAAACGCCGTGGCAGTCGAAGAAAAGCCGATCGCTTAATTCTCACCGCGAGAGCCAAACACAAAGCCTGTCCGTGTAAACGTCGGCAGGCTTTTGTTTGGCTGTTTTGCAATCGACAGAAGTCGCCCGAACTTGCGCGAAAGTCGCCTTGTGCACGTTCTGTCGCCATTCGCGCACGCTCGATCTCCCAGCATGCATGATTAAATCGGGCCCGGCTTTTGATTAGCGTAATAAGAAATCGAAATTCATTATTTTGTAAAACAAAATAATGTCATTGATATCATTTGCACTATTCGAATATCGGTTAATAAATATCCGCTATCGAGCGCGTGGCCAAAGGAGTCTTCCTTCCAATACATAACCTTCGGGCGATCGGATAGCGGATTCATCATAGGGAGAAATAATGTTTCGCTTCAGACAGAATATCCTCTTTGCTCTCGCGGCTTCGGCGACTGCGTCTTGCACTGCTTTGGCAGGCAATCAACCGGTCTGGTTCGATCAGGCAGTCGAGTCTCACTATCCGGAAATGGTCGAGATGCGCCACAAGCTGCATCAG
>CALKKK010000136.1 GCA_937995395.1 uncultured Sutterella sp.
CAAATGAGCCAGCGATGCTGGCTCATTAGTTACGTAAAAAAGCTCACAATTTCGGGCCAAAGTCTTTTTCATTTTTAGTTTCTCCGAATGAGACTAGCAAGAAAAATTTTTTCGAAAAATGCCGCCAAGGTGGATTAATTCTGAGACTCTTGCTTGTGAAACAGAATTCTTGGCGGCGTGTCCCAGCAAGAGACGTGATCATTGTGGCATTAAGCAACACTACTTACTAAATCAGAAATGAAATTTAAGGGTCTTGGGGGGGGTATACCCTAGGGCAAAACTGATACAGAATGCGCTGAAAGGTGTGAATTTGCCTAAAAGGTGGGCAAACATGTATTGCGGAGAAACAAAAATCCCCGAGAACCAAGAGGTCCTCGGGGATGAAGTCTCAAATCAAAAGATGCTGGTTATACAGCGATCAACTGATTAGAACTTGTGACGCAAACCGATCATGACCGTGGTCACATCGTCATCGGCCTTGTTGGCGACGTTGTCGTAGTTGTCGCTGTAGTAGCCGACGACACCGTAGACGTCGGTGCGCTTGCTCATCGGGTAGTCATAGCCGACAGACACGCCCCAGCGATCAAATTCTTCCTTACTGTTACCGGCAGATTCAGCATCGGTATAACCGGCAGCGAACATCACCTTGCCGCCGGCGACCGGAGCATCAACACCAGCGGTCACGGCGTAACCTTCCATGTTGTCAAAGCCGAAACGGGCAGCTTTGTTGTTGCCTGCAGCGTAGGTGAGGTACATATTATCGAAGTACTGAACGCCCAAGTAAGCCTTAACGACTTCGAAATCGTAAGAACCGCCCAAAGTGACAGTCAGACCGTCATCGAGGTCTTTGAAACCTTCGTTACCGGCAGTTTTCCAGTTGTAGGAATCAACCACGGCAACCAAATTCAAACCACCGTTAGCATAGGTGGCGCCCAAAGCATAGTAACGGTCAGCAGAAGATTCGTTTTCGGCAGGAGCGGGCTTTGCATCATCCTTGGTATTGGCGCTCATGGAGTACTGAGCGTACACAGTCACGCCGGCAAAAGTCGGGGTCTTATAGGTGACGGTGTTGTCCATGCGATCGTAGCCAACCATGAAGGTAGAACCTTCAACGGCGCCGGCCCAAGACGTGCCGAAGGGCGAGAGGTTGCCAGCAATGCCATAGGAGCCGTTACCGCTGGTGAGCTGACCAACGCGACCGAAGGACAATTCGCCGAAACCGCCGCGGATGAAGAGGTTCGATTCACGACCGAAGAGACGGCTACCATTGCCGAGAGAACCAGTGTCGGCGTCAAAGCCATTTTCGAGAACGAAACCAACGGTCAAGCCATTGCCGAGGTCTTCCGTGCCCTTCAAACCAAAGCGAGAGCCGGACTGATTGCCGGAAGCCATGCTGAAGCTGTCACCGGCATCGTTGTTCACATACTTGACACCGAGGTCAACCAAACCGTAAAGCGTAACGTCAGCAGCCAAAGCAGAGCCGGCAAAAGCGCCGAGAACGGCGACTGCAGCCAAAGTCTTTTTCATTTTGTTTCTCCAAAACAAATAGCAAGAAATCTTTTTCGAAAAAGCCGCCGAGGAGGATATGTTGCAGAGACTCTTGCTGGGTATGCCGCAACACTCGGCGGCGCCTCATTCGAGACAAGGCTATTTTTGCATTAAGGAAAAGCGCTTACTAAATTTTTTGTGAAATTCAATGCTGTTGGGGGGGGTATACCCTAGGGCGAAAATGGTACAAACTGTCGTTTTCGGGTCTTAGAGTTCGAAAAACGAATAACCATAACGGCGAGTTATGCCCTTGTTTTAAGGGAAGAACGCTGTTTTGTAGAGTTTTGGATCGTAAGAGACAATAAAGGTCGCCATTTTTGAGACAGCGACCTCGATCCATGATGTTTCTAGCCGGTAACGACGGAAGCGAGTTCAATTATGCATGTAGCTTTTCCCGTCAAAGAGGCGCCGTCTCGCACAAACTTTCCATGCTTTCCGAGTTAGCCTTCGTTCGATAATTGAGGATGCATACAAAGAGAGCACAAGCACCGACAAGCACCGCATAACCGACGGCAATATCAACCAAATCGGTCAGCCCCGAAAGCGCACTCACGACAAAATTGGGCACCACCGCTCCGGCGTAGGAAATAAGGAAAACGGCCGCAAGCGTTCCTGCAAGCTCTTCTTTCGTGATGGCTTTGAGAATCATGCGCAACGTTCCCGTGAAAGCTATCCCCCAACTGATGCCGCTTGTCACCGTCAACATCAAAAAGAACAATGTAGAGCTCGTCCACAGAGAGGCCGCCACGCCAACGATAGACAGTGCAAACGAAACGATGCCGATTGTCTGAGCCGACTTCTCGGACACTCGTCCTGCAATAAAGCTTCCCAACAGATAGGGTGTCATCATCGCTGCAAAAGTGACACCGCCTAACAAAGGTTCACGACTTCCCAGTACTTCGCTTGCCATTGATGCACTGAAGGGTAAATAGAATCCTCCGATACTCCATGTCGCAATAAAAACAAGTGTGGCTTGCGGCATCAGGTGACGCACCGATTTCGGAATGGTTACGGAAGGAATCAACGACTTGAAAACGCCCGGCTTTCTGCCGTTGGTTGCCGGACAAAACGGCAACAACACAACGCAGAGAAAAAGCGCAACCGCCAATACCCAAAAGATGAACTCGATGGGGGGTACTTCAACCTGAAGCAACGCACCCGAAACCAAAGATCCGCTTGCCAGTCCCAACATAGGTGCGCCGCCCGTAACAGCTGCCCCCAAAGCATGACGATGCACCGGCGTATTGTCGACAACGTAAACGGCCGCAACGCTTGACGCCAAACCGCAGGCAAAGCCTTGCATCAAGCGCCCGATCATCAACATTGCCGTGTTGTCTAACAGCGCAAAAACCAGACAAGCCGAAATAGAGAAAAGAAGATTCACCAGAAGTGCCGTACGCTGGCCGACAAAGTCCGAGACTTTGGCACAGAAAAGAAGTGCGGAAATGGCGCCGACGAAATAACACACGGCTGCCAATGAAAGGTCGGCATGCGACAAACTTAATGTCTCGCGATAAAACCCAAATAGCGGCACCGGCGAGGCAGATGCCATATAGATCAGAGCAAAGGAAAGAGCGGCGACGGCAAAACCCAAAGTTGAGCCGTGATGAGCGTTCTGTTGCATGACGAAAGCCTATTGTGAATCGGGCTTTAAGACTAAACAATCAAGTTTCTCAAGACGTTCCTTTTTCTATCGCTGTCGTGCTACATCCTGTCAGTTTGATCGCACAGTAAATGTTTGCAGAACATGATGAGTTGAAAAAAGCTAGAGAACAACGCTTTTTGCTGACAACTGACAAGGTGCTTAAGTAGCGAAGTTTGAGAAGATTCTCCCAACAAAAAACGAGCAAACAAAAACGCTCACCCGACAAAGAGGAGAACCTAAATGAAAACCCAAATTACCCTGTTGTGCGCTGCTGTCGCGATGGCTATAGCCGGTGCCGCATCGGCAGCAGACGGATTCTTAGCCGATCGTCACGCCGGCCGTCAAGTGGCTTGCACGATGTGTCACACCAAGTCCGCTACAAGCAAGCCCGAACAAAACGATTGCTTGAAGTGCCACGGCGGCAGTTATGCCGAACTTGCCAAGAAAACCGACAAGACCGACATCAATCCGCACGACACGCATTTGGGCGAAGCCGATTGTTTGGAATGCCATTCCGGTCACAAAAAGCCCAAGCTCGTTTGTGACGGCTGCCACGAAGATTTCGGCAACGACTTGCGCGTTCCGTAACTTGAAAAAAAGATTTCATTCACACCATTTGATTTGATACTCATCCGATGAAGGAGAAAGAAAATGACAGTTTCTCGTAGAAGTTTCCTCAAGGCCGGTTTGGCCGCCGCTTCCGTCGCTTTGCCTGCCGCAGGCGTTCGTGCCGTCGAATACGACAGCAAGATGAAGTGGGACAAGACGGTCGACGTGGTGATCGTGGGCTACGGTGGCGCCGGTGCTTGCGCTGCCATCGAAGCACACGATGCCGGTGCCAAAGTTTTGGTTCTGGAAAAGATGCACGAAGGCGGCGGCAACACGGCCGTGTCTTCCGGCGGATTCATGGTTCCGAAGGATGCCGACGAAGCCTACAAGTATTTGGCTGCCACCTACGCCTTTGCCGACAGCGAAAAGGACGAAGAACTTCTGCAGACTTTCTGTAAGGAAATCATGGGTGTCAAGGCCTTTATCGAAGGCTTGAAACCGGAAACCAAGTTGATGGTCTACGGCCACGCAGGCTTTAAGACGCTGCCGGGGTCGGACACCATCGACAAGTACCGCATCCGCGGCAAGAAGCGCGGCGGCGACATGTTGTTCGACCAGTTCCGCTACGCCGTCGAAGAAGTGCGCAAGGTCGAAGTGATGTACGAAACGCCTGCGCTCGAATTGGTGCGTCGCAACGGCGAAGTGGTGGGTGTTGTCGCCCAGTCCAAAGGTAAGAAACTCAACATCTGTGCCAAGCGCGCCGTGATTCTGACGACCGGCGGCTACGAATACGACGAACAGAGCTTGCGTAACTTCGCCTTGGGTTCTCAGATTCAGGGTCTGGGGTCTCCGGGCAACACCGGCGACGGCTTGCGTATGGCTCAGACCATGGGCGCACGTTTGTGGCACATGACGAGCTACTCTTGCCCGATCGGCATGAAGGTGCCGGGCTTGAAGTCTGCCGTGCAGTTAAACATCTTGGCGCCGTCTCACATCTGGGTTGACCAAGACGGCAAGCGCTTCGTGAACGAAAAGGGTTTGGATAACCATACGTGTCTCTACGCAGTGAACCAAATGGATCCGATTCGCCATCGTTATCCGCGCATTCCGTGCTACCTGATCATGGACGAAAAGGCTCGTAAGGCAGGTCCGATCAGCGGCGGCGCAACCTCCGGCTATGCCTTGAATCGCGAAGGTTACAAGTGGTCTCGCGACAACTCTGCCGAAGTTGAATCGGGAGTGTTGGTCAAGGCCGATACCATTGCCGAACTCGCCAAGAAGATTAACGTGCCCGAAGACGCCTTGGTTGCCAGCGTCGATCGTTGGAACAAGGATATCGCCAACGGCAAGGACACCGAATTCGGTCGTATTTTGAAGCGCGATCCCAAGGGCAAGACCGCCTTTGCCGGCCGCGAAGCACCGGTTGTTTCCGAACCTTTGGGCGAGGGTCCCTACTATGCAGTGGCTTTGTATCCCACGATGCTCAACACTCAGGGCGGTCCTAAGAAGAACGTCAAGGGTCAGGTGATGGATCCGCAGGACAAGCCTATTGCTCGCTTGTACGCTGCCGGCGAACTCGGCAGCATGTGGGGCTCGATCTATCAGGGCGCCACGAACAACGCCGAATGTATCGTCTACGGTCGTATCGCCGGTCGCGAAGCCGCCAAGCAAAAGGCTTGGAGCTGATAGACCGGACATAAAAACGGCAGGTTCCCGGTCCGAACCTGCCTGTCAACAGATTTCTCTCTCTCATTTTGCGCACTCTTGGCTCCTCAAAGAGTGCGCTTTTTTGTTTCTTACAAAATGCCGCGCTCCAGTAAAACAATCAAGGGCGCCAAATCGGCCACGCTGTGCACGTCCAATTTTTTATAGGCGCCCAAACGGTGGACTTGCACGGTGCGCTCGCTGATCTGAAGCTTTAACGCGATTTGGCGGTTGAGTTTGCCTGCGGCCACCATGCGAATGATGTCCCGTTCGCGATCGGTCAAAGACGCAAAGTTCTTTTTCCAAGTGGTCTCGTCAATAGGCATGGCACGCTGATCGCAATCGTCTTGGACAACCTTGGCGACGGTTTTAAGAAGCTTTTCCGGTTGTACGGGTTTGAGCAAAAAGTCCTTGGCCCCGCTTTTTAAAGTTTCTACCGCCATTTCCACGTCGCCGTGTCCGGTCAAAAAGACGATGGGCAAGGGATATTCTCGTCGCGCCATTTCGGCCTGAAGTTCAAGCCCCGACATACCGGGCATGCGCACGTCCAAAATCAGGCATCCGGGGCGCGAGGGGGTATCGCCTCGTAAAAAGTCGCCCGCTGACGAATAAACAGCCACGTCCCACCCTTGGCCGAGTAAAAGCATTTCAAGCGCTGTCAATTGATCGAGATCGTCGTCAACGACGCGAATCAAAGGCTGAGTCATTAGAGAGTTTGCTGTCATGCATTGTCCTTATCGGTTTCGGAAACCAAAGGGAGCGTGATTCTGGCCACCGTCGTTTCAGCCAGACGCTCAATCGTCAGGTGTCCGGAGGATTTCTCCACCAAGGTTCTCACAATCAAAACGCCGAGTCCGAGCCCGGCGGTCTTGCCGGAATTCAAAGGTTGCGTGTGTGCCGCCAAAGATTCGGCGTCGGTCTCGGCGTTATCCGTCACGGTGATATCCAGACAATATTCTCCCACAGTCAAACCCACGACAATTTGAGGGTTTTCAGCCGTGGCCGTTACAGCTTCCACTGCGTTCTTCACAAGGTTGGTCAGACACAGTTCAAACTCCAAACGATGGAACCGAACAAGCAAACTTTGTTTCGGAAGATTTGTCGTGATCGTGACGCTCGCAAAACGACGTTGAAGCCCCGAGACAATCGTTTCGATCGCGGGCACTACGTCGATGATTTCACGCTCCACGTCGCGATGTTTGACATAGTGCCGTACATGATTGACGATGTCGGTGATGCGCTCGCATTGACGCAAAACGAGCGACACGGTGCGCGAGGTCATCTTGTCGGGATTTTCCACGTCGTCCAAATGGCGTTCCAGAGCGTTGCAACTGTTGGAAATGGCAGAGACGGGCCCGTTTAATTCGTGCGTGATCAAGCTTGACATGGCGCCGATGACGCTCACGCGTTCCAAACTTTCCAACTGATCCTTGGTTCTCTGTATTTCAATATTGGCTTGGCGTTCGTTTTCAATCGAGGTTTTGAGTTCTCGCGTGCGTACATCCACCAAGTGCGACACTCGTCGCGAATGTACGATCAAAGCCAGAACTGCCAAAAGCGCAGCGGCAAACCACGGCCAATAGCGATCGATAAAGTCGGAAACCGAGCGAATGCGCAGGTAAGAGTAGGGGCCCACACGCAACGTTTTGTACAAATCGTCCACGCGCAAAAAGTCCGAGGTCACGCCCCAGCCCATGCCGTTTGTGGTGACGGGCATCGACAAAAGCGCAGCAGTGATGTCGCGGCTTGCTTCCCATGGCGCAATGGGCGTGGCTACAAACGTCCAGTTCGGATAAAGGTCGGTTGAGCGCATGCAGGCAAAACCTTCCGGATTGGGTTTAAGACCAATGGGACGAAACTTCGCCACGAACTCAGGTTCTGTTTGTTGCAACTCTTCCACGGTGCAGACACGAGCCATAGCAACGTCGGCTTCTTGACGATCCACCGCTTCCAAAAGACGCTTCATGGGTGAGCCTGCAGAGACCAATTCGGAAAAGAAACGATCCGGATTAAATCCCTGTGCGGCAATTTCTCCCAAAGGCACATAGACGCCTGAAAAGCCGCCCGGCCAGTTGACGGCTGCGCGCATACCTTGCAGATCGGCAACGGTTTGAGCAGGGGAGTCTTTGGGCACCATAAAGACGGTGCCGACGGCGTAATTGGGGTCAGGTGCCAAAGGCGTCGTGAGCGTTGCCAAGTCCTTCAAGCCGCGACGAAATACGCGGCGATAAAAGCCCGAAGCGCCGATAAAAAATTCAAAACCGTTGGTGGCAACCGCGTTTTCAAGGTCTTTGACCAAGTAGGGGCGGATTTCGAGACTGTATTGCGGCAGATGCGCTTTGAGATAAGCAAAGGTTTCTTCAAAGCCGATGCGCTCGGAAGGCGAAAAACTGTTTTCGATATAACCGATGCGAATCACCGGCACCCAGTCTTCTTCGGTTTCGTCTGAGAGCGTATTGGCGTGGACGCCAAATGCACAAATCGGAGCCAGTATGAAGAGCGCCGATTGGAGAAAAAGCTTTTTGAGTCGAGGTCCGATCATTGGCTTTTTGAAAGGGGTGTGAAGGGACAAAAAGAAATGTCCCTTACGGGTTTAAATTACATTTCGTCGCCCAACGAATCGATGCCGCTTGCTGCAGGCTTGATGTGGTGCGTATGGCTGTTATTACCGAAGGTCTGGCCGCTCACAATGGCGCGCAACCCTTCAAAGTCCATGATCTGCACGTGCTTTTGATTGACGATGATGAGATTGTCGTGTGAGAAACGAGAAAGCACGCGGCTCACGGTTTCAAGCTTTAAGCCCAAATAAGAGCCGATTTCGGCACGCGTCATGCGAAGCACGAATTCGCTTCTGGAGTAGCCGCGCTGCTCAAAGCGCTGCGAGAGATTCAAAATAAAGGCAGCCAAACGTTCTTCGGCATGCATCGAGCCCAAAAGGAGCATCACGCCGTTTTGACGCACGATTTCCATCGAGAGAAGCTTCTGGAAATGCAGATTCATGGCGTGCATGTCTTGCGAAATGTCCTGCATGTATTCGTAAGGCAGAATGCAGACTTCGGTATCTTCCAAAGCAATCAAGTCGCTCGAATACACCATGCCGGCCAAACCGTCCAAGCCCACGATGTCGCCCGACATGTGAAAGCTTGTGACCTGCTCGCGACCGTCGGAACTCATCACGGCGCTCTTTAAAAAACCCAAACGAATGGCGTAGAGGGCTTCGAACTTGTCGCCTGCGCGATAAAGCGCTTCGCCGCGCTTGATACGCTTGCGCGTACTCACCATTTCTTCGAGGCGTTCGATTTCCTTGAGACTCAAGCCCAACGGCAAGCACAATTCACGCAAATTGCAGTTGGAGCAAGCCACGCGAAGCGTAGCCATATTGATGTTGGGGTTATTCATCATATGCGGTATAAACCTTTTGCTTGAGTTTCAAAAAAAAACGTGAGCCAATCTTGGCGACACCTAATAAAAAAATAATCTGAAGTCGGTAAACTCGCTCTCACGTTTGACAAAAATCCCCATTGACAAGGGCTTTTCGAACATAAAAGCAGTGCGACTTCAAACGATTTCGCCTACCTTTTACAAATGACCGCATGTTGATTAGAGTCAAACATGCGGAAAGTAATTGCAATAATAACAGTTCATTTGGCTTTTGTCATAGACACAAGGAGCTAATAATGCTTAATCCGGCAACCAGCGGCGTCGAGCTTCCCGATGATGCGCTTTTAAAGAAGTTTGACGTACCCGCTCCGCGCTATACGTCGTATCCCACGGCCGACCGTTTCCATAGAGAGTATGGCGTTGCCGACTACGAAGCGGCTTTAAAGAGCCGTAACGTCAATCCGAACAAAAACGGCCTTTCTTTGTACTGCCACATTCCGTTTTGTAACGACGTGTGCTTCTATTGCGGTTGCAACAAGGTTGTGACGCGCGATCATGAACGCAGCAAGGAATACATGGAAGTGCTCCTGCAGGAAGCCGATTTGGTGAAAAGCTTCTTGACCGGTCCCGAAACGCTTGAGCAGTTGCACTGGGGCGGCGGTACGCCCACGTTCCTGACTGATGACGAAATCCTCTATTTGATGGGCGAAATCCAAAAGCGTTTCCCCTTTGAAAAAGACGGCGAATTCTCTATCGAAGTCGATCCGCGTTCCTGCCCGGTGAGCAAGGTCAAGACCTTGCGCCAAGCAGGTTTCAACCGCATGAGCTTGGGCGTTCAGGACTTCAACTTGGATGTCCAAAAGGCCGTAAACCGCGTTCAGCCTTTTGAACTCGTGCGCGAAGTTTTGGAAGGCGCTCGTGACAACGGCTTTGAATCGATCAACATGGACTTAATCTATGGCTTGCCGAAACAAACGCGCGAAACGTTTAAGCGCACGATCGAGCAAGTGATTGAATTGAGCCCAGATCGTATTGCGCTTTACCACTATGCGCACCTGCCCAATATCTTTAAACCGCAACGCCGCATCTTCCCGGAAGATTTGCCCGGAGCGCAAGAGCGCGTCAACATCATGTTCGATGCCATCCGCACGCTGACCGCCAACGGCTATCGCTATATCGGTATGGATCACTTTGCCAAGGAAACGGACGAATTGAGTATTGCTCAGGTCAAGGGCACGATTCAGCGTAACTTCCAGGGCTACTCCACCCGTGCCGAATGCGACATGGTGGCGTTGGGCGCGAGTTCCATCAGCTTTGTCGACAACAACTACGCCTGCAACCCGCGCGAAATCGACGATTACTACGCAGCGATTCGTGCAGGCAAACTCGGCACCTGCCGCGGCTTTAAGTTAAATGACGATGATAAACTTCGTCGCGCCGTCATCATGACGATCATGTGCCGATTTGAACTCGATAAGCGTGAAATCGAAGCCGAGTTCGGGATCAACTTTGACGAAACGTTTGCGCATGAATTGAAGAAATTGCAAGCCTACGTCAAGCACGAGCTCGTGGAACTGACGCAAGACAAGATTATTGTGAGCGCCAAGGGCAAGATCTTCGTGCGTGCGGTTGCCATGCAGTTTGACCGCTACTTGCGCGAGTCGGATCGCGCCGGCGGCTACTCCAAGATCGCTTAACAAATGTAAGCAGACACATTTGTTTGCGCAATTGACAGCAAAATCCCGCCTTCTGACACAAAGAGGGCGGGATTTCTTTTCTGTCAGCACAAAAGCCGTGCTACATTTCTCGTCATCGTTTTTACATCAAAGTTTTGCACATACAAAACCAAGTTTGAAGCATGGCATTCACTCCCAATCCTCCGACGATTTACTGGCACGATTACGAAACTTTCGGTTTGACCCGACATCTTGACCGCCCGGCACAGTTTGCCGGGATGCGCACCGACATGGAAATGAATCCGGTGGGCGACCCCGATCTCTGGTACTGCAAACCGAGTCCCGATTACCTTCCTCAGGCTCAGGCCTGTATGTTGACCGGCATCACGCCGCAACTGGCAGCTGCAAAAGGTATGCCCGAAGCCGAATTTGCCCGCGCCATTCACAGGCGATTCAATACCCCGGGCACGCTCGTGATCGGTTACAACAACTTCAAGTTTGACGACGAAGTCTCTCGCGCGCTTTTCTGGCGCAATCTTCTCGATATGTATTCGCATCAGCACCGCTTCGGCTGCTCGCGCTGGGACTTGTATCCCTTTGTGCTTGCCGTTTGGGCTTTGCGTGACGAAGGCATCGTGTGGCCGACGCGCGAAAGCGACGATCCGGAAATTGCCAAGCTTGTGACCTTCCGCTTGGAAAAACTCACCAAAGCCAACGGTATCGTGCACTCGCATGCCCATGACGCATTAAGCGACGTGGAAGCTACGGCTTTGTTTGCCAAATTGATTTCGCAGAAGCAACCGAGACTTTGGCAGTGGGCTTTGGCTAATCGCAGTAAAGATGCCGTTTCCAAAGCTTTGACAAGTGGCGAGCCTTGCGTTTTGATCGATCCTTCAGTCGGACAAAAGGGCGGGTTCCTGCGCTTTGTGTTGGCAGTGGCAACGCATCCGGTGAATCGCAACGAAGTGATCGCTTGGGACTGCCGATATGATCCGTCCGTTTTGAAGTCGATGTCGTCCGAAGAAATGTGGCGCTTGGCCTTTGCACCCAAGACCATGCGTGAAGACGATGAAGAACGTTTGCCCTTGTGTCGTGTGAGAACCAATCAGTCGCCCTTTGTTTGTGCGGATCTTCGCATTATCAATCAAAGAGTGCGTCAGCGCTTCAATATCAATATGGAAGAAGTGCTTGAAAATGCCAAGAAACTCACTCAGATTATTCCCTTGATTCAGGGAACGGTGGCCGAAGCGTTGCAAGACAAACGCGGCGAACGTCAGGCGGCCGACGACGTCGATTTGGAACTTTACGAAGGTTTTGTCGGAGACTTGGATCGTGACGTCGCCAAGGAACTTGCGAAGTTGTCTCCGCAAGAACTTGCTGAAAAGGTCCATGACGGGCGCGTGAATTTTGACGATCCGCGTCTGGATGAACTCCTTTTCAGGCTGCGCGCACACAGCTATCCCGAAACGCTCGATGAAGAAGAAATGAAGCGCTACAGGAAAATGGCGCATCGCATGATTTCGGGTGAAATGAAAGACCGCATCAGTCTCGAAGACTACTTTGAAAAGATTGATGAGTTGGCCGACGAGATCGCTCAGGCTGAAGAGGATGGCACGATCAGTCCGGAAAAAGCCCAGCGTCGTCAAGAGATTTTGGATGCACTTTATAACTGGGGCGAATTTGTGGGTGAGTTCGCCGAAGGTCACTAACATTTAAAGAGGAAGAACATGGCACAAAAGACATACGAAAAAGTCGCGTCGCGCAAAGTGGCATTCATCGGATTGGGTGTCATGGGCTTTCCGATGGCTGGCCACTTGCTCAAAGCCGGCCACGACGTGACGGTTTTTAATCGCACCAAGTCGAAAGCGCAAAAGTGGGTGGAAACCTACGGCGGCAAGATGGCTTTAACGCCTAGAGAAGCTGCTCAGGATTGCGATATTGTCTTTGCCTGTGTCGGCGAAGACAAGGATCTGCGAGAAGTCGTTTTGGGTGAAAACGGGGCGTTGGCCGGTATGAAACCGGGAAGCGTTTTTGTCGATCACACGACGGATTCGGCTGAGGTCGCCCGCGAGATGGCAGAAATCTTCGCCAAAGACGGCAAAGCCTTTTTGGATGCGCCGGTCTCGGGTGGTCAGGCGGGGGCTGAAAACGGCATTCTCACGATCATGGCCGGGGGAGACGAAGCCGTTTTCGATTCCGTTAAAGAGGTGCTTGATGCGTACGCTTGTTCTGTGACGCGTGTCGGTGTTGCCGGCTCTGGTCAATTAGCCAAGATGGTGAACCAAATCTGTATCGGCGGGCTTGTGCAAGCGCTCTCTGAAGCCGTTGCTTTCGGCATGAATGCGGGGCTTGATATGAAGCTTGTGCTGCCCGTCTTGGAAAAGGGCGCAGCCGGTTCCTGGCAGATGAAAGCGCGTGGCGCCACCATGGTCGACAACGAATTTAACTTCGGTTTTGCGGTCGACTGGATGCGTAAGGACTTGGGGATTGCTTTGGCGGAAGCCCGTAAAAACGGCTCAAGCCTGCCGGTGACGGCGTTGGTTAACGAGTTCTATGCTGAGGTACAACGTAACGGCGGTTCTCGGTGGGACACGTCGAGTTTGGTGACACGGTTGCCTAAGAAAAAATAATTTCTCGCTGAGAGTGTTGGATGATAGGGACAGTTTTAATGGCTGTCCCTATTTTTTTGGTTTTGAGACAGTGAGA
This sequence comes from uncultured Sutterella sp., assembly GCA_937995395.1. Taxonomy (GTDB): domain Bacteria; phylum Pseudomonadota; class Gammaproteobacteria; order Burkholderiales; family Burkholderiaceae_F; genus Duodenibacillus. The sequence goes on from CALKKK010000136.1 coordinate 13,210, forward strand.
ATAGGGCGACATTTGAAAAAATGATTAAGATTTAAAAAAATCAAAAA